>QILJ01000340.1 GCA_003233295.1 Ignavibacteria bacterium
GAGAGATTGATCGACATCTCCCTTGCTTTCTCCGGATCGGAAGTAGTAAGTGATGAGATTGAATTCAAACTATTGAAAATAAAATGAGGATTTATTTGATACTTCAGAGATTTTAATTCAGCTTCTTTAACCAATGCTGAAAGTTCAGCTTCTTTGGTAAGGTTCGTTTTAAAATTGTCGTAGTAAATTATTACATAATCCAAAATGATTATCATTATGAAAAGTAGGAGTCCGATAACAAATCGGAAGATCAATGTTGATTCAACAAACGCCTGATAGTCAATAAAGATGCTGGTAATGATAAAGTAAACAGAATATATCCAAAGAAGTGAAGCAATTGCCGAGGCTATCAGATGATTTATAATCAAATTTGTTATCGAATGGTTTTCGATTGACATATAATTTGCCGGATACCACAGACTGGTAGCAAAAACGAAAATAAGAAATGCTGAAACCAGTGAATCTGTCAACGCATACTTAAATTCGATTCCGCTAAAAAAATGTAGAACCAAATAATTAACAAGAGCCAGAATTATCAGCACTGATGCAAACGATGCTAAAATTTTTCTGTTATTTACAAATGGATTTTTCATGTGTTTATAATTTTTGTTTAAAAAACCTTCGAGGTTTTTAAATAAAATAAGTTAGTGAAATCAACAAATTAAATGAGCTATATTAAATTGATTTAGCCGCAAAACCTCGAAGGTTTTTATAATCATCTCCTTGTGTGTAAAGGAATTTACATGCTCGTTTCATATGTTTACAATATTCAAACTACTAATGTCATTCACGCATGTTTTTAGCGGGAATCTCAATAAGTTTTCAGATCACCGCCGCCGAATAGGACAAATCCGCGAATTATCAAGACTTTGTTGCTCTCCTGAATTTGATTGGGAGCAATAATTCGCTTGTCATTAAATCCGCCGAAAATTGATGTTACATTTACAATAACTTTCCAATCTTTTGGAACAAAAATATCAACTCCTCCAAACATAATCGTTAAATCTAAATAATATGTTCCTTCAGCAAGAGAACAATTGTGAAGATCAATATCAATTCCGCCCAAAATGGTTGTGATCTTTCCTCCCTTGAACGCATTCGAATGTAAGATCTTTTTGCCACCGCCGAAAATTGCCACTTCATCAATATAATCCATTTCAATTTTGGGATCGTCAACCTCTTTATGGAAATGATTATGTCCGTCACGCTTAAGAATAATGTATATTCCTAAAATTATCAATAACGCCGGCCAATATTCTGAAAGCCAAAATCTAACGGGAAAATCTGAATAGCGAGTTAAAAACCAATATCCGCCTACCGCGACTAAAATAACACCAAGGAAATTATCCTTATGATTTATAAGGATGAATAGTCCGGCGAGCATCATTAGTCCTGGAAATGAGAAAAGATAATGTGTAAAGTGAAATTGAAGTGGAAGAAAATTTCCCGCTAGAGAGAAAAATCCAACTATTATAAGTAAAACACCAATTAATATTTTTGCATTATTGTTCTGCATAATTATTTACCTCACAATTAAATTAATTATTTTTAATTTCACCGCCGCCGAATAAAATCAATCCTTTGATGATCAAAACTTTATCCTCTTCTGAATATGTTGCTGATGGAATAGATCGTTTATCAGAAAAGCCGCCTATGATTGAAGTTGTCTCAATTCGAACTTTCCAATCACTTGGAATTTTAAATGATAAACCGCCGAAGATACAAAGAAGATCAATAACGTTTTCTCCTTCAGCAAGTTTGCAGTCTGACAGATTAATCGTGGAACCGCCGAAAATTGCTGTAACATTTCCGCCGTTAAAATTATCTGAATGGAAATACTTATTACCACCGCCGAAGATGGAGATTTCATTTAGCCTATTGTCCATTTCACTTTTGTAACTTCTGCTGAAATTGCTTTTTCTAAAAATGATGTATACCCCTAACAGAATTATTGCAATTGACCAATATTCCGGTATTAGTCCAAGTACTCCAACGATAATAAGCACCAAACCGGTTGATTTATTTTGAGCGCTTAAAATAAAAATTGCACCAATGATTATTAGTATTCCCTGCCAACTGAAAATGATCTCTGGTATTATAAAATCAATAATATCCAGGTTTCTTAATAACAATAATGTGCCTATCGTCATTATTATTAAACCGATCACGTATTTGGGAGCTACACGAGCGTCGTTCATATTTCCTCCAAAGAATTACAAAATAAAAATATGTATTAAATAATAATGGATAAAGAGTAAATCGGTGAATAGCGGTAGGGAATCGGTGAGTGAATAATAAATAGCACGCAGATTAAACGGATATAACAGATTTGCACAGATCAAAAAAAAACGCAATTGAAAAACACAGAATAATTAAAATATTTTTTTACTATAGTTCAATTTCTTAAAAATACGGTAATAATATTTTAAATATAATAATTCGTTCGATGTTATTTGATTTGTGAATTTTGTATTTTTAACTAAAGTGATTTAAGTATAACAAAAACCTGCAGGGAATAAATAATAATGGAAATTAGTTTAATTGTTGGAGTCATTGGTATAATTATCGGTCTGGTAATTTCTTTCTTCTTTACTAAAATGATAATGGCAAATAAGATCGAATTGGAAAAAGAGAAGATCGAAAATGAAAATAGCGAAAAAGTTTTGGAGTTGGAGAAAGAAAAATCGCAGCTTGAGGAAAGGGTAAAGCGAATTGGCGAAATGGAGTCACAGATATTAAAACTAAATGACGAATTGGATACTAAGAAAAATGAAATCACGGAATTAGTAAAAAGGATTGCCAAGTTAGAAACAGCAATTGAGCAGGAAAGAAAATCTGCCGATGAAAAACTAAAATTATTAGAAGAATCGAAAGAAGAACTGAAGAATGAATTCAAGAATCTTTCGAATGAAATACTTGAAGAAAAAAGTAGAAAATTTACCGAAACAAATAAGAAAAACATTGATAGCATTCTATCACCGCTGAAAGAAGAATTCAACCAGTTCAAAAAAACGGTTGCAGAGACTTATGATAAAGAATCTAGAGACAGAACAGCGCTAAAAACTCAAATTGACAGCTTAAAAGAACTGAATGAAAAGTTGGGAAAAGAAGCGCTGAGTCTTACTAATGCTTTGAAAGGCGATTCTCAAAAACAAGGCGCTTGGGGTGAGGTTATTCTTGAGCGTGTTCTTGAAGAATCCGGGCTGCATAAAGGACGAGAGTACGAAACACAGTTATCATTCAATGACGAAGTAGGGAAGAGAAAACGTCCCGATGTCATTGTTCATCTGCCGAATGATAAGGATGTGATAATCGATTCAAAAGTTTCGATTGTTGCTTATCAGAATTATCATCAAACTGAAGATGAAGAAGAAAAAAAACAATATCTTAAAGAGCATCTGCAGAGCATTAAAAATCATATTAAAGGACTGAGCCTGAAAAATTACGAAGATATTGAAGAAATAAGAACATTGGATTACGTGCTGATGTTTATCCCGATTGAATCGGCATTTATGCTTGCAATGGAAAATGACCGTGAACTTTTCAGCCAAGCATTTGAAAAGAATATTGTAATAGTTACACCGAGTACGCTTTTGGTCACACTTAAAACGATCCAGAATATCTGGCGCTATGAAAAACAGAATAAACATGCGCAGGAGATCGCTAAAAAAGCAGGCGACCTTTACGATAAATTTGTTAACTTTTCCGATTCGCTCACAGAGGTTGGAACAAATTTAGATAGAGCTAAGAAATCTTATGATACTGCAATAAACAGACTGTCAACCGGTAAGGGGAATCTTATTTCACAAGCGCAGAAGATCAAAACTCTTGGTATAAAGACTAAAAAAGAATTCTCGTCAAATTTGGTTGATAATGCCGAGGATTTTGAATTATTAGGTACTAACGAGAGGGATAAATAATTATGAACAGAACATTAAAGATCGTGTTAAGTCTTGCGGCAACACTGATTGTAATCCTCATTGCATTCGGTATAATATCCTATTCTGTACTTAAAGGTAAAATTCCGGAATATAACGGTGAGCAAGTTGTAAGCGGGTTAATTAATGACGTACATGTTTATCGTGATAGTTTTGCAGTTCCTTACATCATTGCAGAAGATGAACTTGATGCTGCATTCGCGCTGGGGTATGTTCACGCTCAAGAACGGTTATTCCAAATGGATATGACAAGAAGGGCTGGTGAGGGAAGATTAAGCGAAGTTCTGGGAAGCAAAACTATTCCTTTCGATAAAATGTTCAGAACATTAGGTCTGTATAAAACGGTTTGTCGTGATTATGAAAAATTAAGTCCTATGTCTAAAAAATATTTGGATGCATATTCCAAAGGAGTGAATGCATACATAAAAAGTGCGGATGGCAACTTAACTTTTGAATTTGATGTGCTGGGTTATGATCCGTATCCTTGGAAGCCGGAACACAGTTTGGTGTTGGCAAAACTGCTGGCTTGGGAATTGAATATAAGCTGGTGGACTGACATTGCGTTTTCGGACTTGGTGCAGAAATTAGGTATGGAAAAAGTTGCCGAGATAATTCCCGATTTTGATGAAAACGCTCCAACTATTATTCCTTCTAAACTTAAAAAACTTGCCAAAGTTCCTTTAGGTCTTTACCAAGTTGATAAAAAATACAGGGAATTTGCCGGCTTTGTCGGAACACATATTGGCTCGAATAACTGGGTGGTTAACGGGAAAAAATCAGAAAGCGGCAGTGTGCTTATTGCTAATGACCCTCATCTTGCATTTCAAGCGCCGGGTAAATTTATGTTTGTGGTTATTAGAAGTGACAGCTTGAATGGCGAAGGTTTTACAGCGCCGGGGCTACCTGCTTTTATTATCGGTAAGAACCAAAACATTGCTTGGGTATTGACAAATGTTATGGCTGATGATTCTGATTTTTATATTGAAACGCTTGACTCTACGAAAACTCATTATCTTTTGGATAATGAATGGAAAAAATTGGATATCGCATCAGATACAATTGTAGTAAAGGATTCTGCGAATGTGATTTTTGATATCGCTAAAACTCACAGAGGTCCGATTATTTCAGGAATTCATCCGTATGATGTACTATACAAAAATAAGTATCAGGATGAAACTACATTAAGTATGCGGTGGACAGCGCTCGGTTTTACTGATGAAGTTTTTACTCTGCTTTCGGTCAATAAAGCAAAGAATTGGAAAGATTTTACCGCTGCACTAAAACATTTCGTTGCTCCCGGACAAAATTTTGTTTATGGCGATGATCAAGGAAACATCGGGTATGTCTGTGCTGTCAAACTCCCTTTGCGAAGCGATAACAGTCCAACAATGGTTTACGACGGTACTACAACAGAACATGATTGGAAAGGCTTTGTGCCGTATAGTAAAATGCCGAAACTATTTAATCCCTCACAGAATTATATTGCATCAGCTAATAATAAAACAATTAAAGATTTTCCGTATCACATATCAAACCTATGGGAACCTGCATCAAGGATAAAAAGAATTACCGAGTTTCTGACTTCAAAAGAGACTCATTCAATTGAAGATTTTAAAAAATATCAAATGGATTTCTATTCCTTTTATGCAAAAGATATTACAAAATATATTGTTGAGGCTTTTGGAGAAGATGAGATTGATGATCAAAATCTGAAATTAGCTGTGGATCTTTTATCGAAGTGGGATTTTGTAATGGATAAACAAAGTCAGACTCCCACTATCTATGCGGTCTTTTTCCAAAAACTTATGGAGAATATTTTTCTTGATGAGATGGGAAAGGAATTATTCAATGAATATATTTTCGTGGCGAATGTCCCTTATCGAAAAATTCAAGAGATGTTAAAAAGTGAGGATTCAAGCTGGTGGGATAATATTAAAACCGAGAAGGTTGAAACCAAGAATGAGATCATTAAACAGAGTCTTATTGATGCAGTTAAAGAATTGGAAGGGAAATTTGGTAATAACGTTGCTGACTGGCAGTGGCGTAATCTTCATTCCGTTACTTTTGCACATCCGTTCAGCGGAGCCTCGCCGCTTTTAAGCAAGGTGCTTGATATTGGTCCGTTTCCCATTAGCGGAGATGGGACAACTATTTTTAACACAGAGTATTCTTTTACTAAACCATATAAATCCAAACTTGGTCCGGCGCTCCGTTTTCTATATGATTTTGCAAAACCGGATGAAGTTAATTTTATTCTTACAACCGGAGAAGCCGGGTACTTTATGAGCGATCATTATGATGATATGACAGAAATGTGGTTAAAAGGCAAATATATAAAAGTGAATATCAACACATCTGATATTAGTTCAAGGGGATATGATCTTCTACAACTCAGGAAAGAATAAAACAATTATAAAATCATAAGAAAATAGAAGCATAAAATTGTAAATTACATAGTTAAAAAATTGTGAGAAAAGATGCGTGTTACAGAACATTTAGCAAAAGCAAATGAAACTCTAATAAGTTTCGAAATTATTCCACCCAAAAGGGGAGGGAACATCAATGAATTGTTGAATACTCTTGAAGATATTGTTCATTACAATCCTCCTTATATCGATATTACAAGTCATGCAGCTGAAGTGGTTTACGAAGAAACCTCTGCCGGTGAATACCAGATGAAAATTAAACGTAAGCGTCCTGGCACACTTGGTATTTGTGCCCTCATCCAGAACAAATACAGCATTGATGCAGTGCCTCATGTTATCTGTCAAGGTTTCACAAAAGAAGAAACAGAAGATTTTTTAATTGAACTGCACTATTTAGGAATTGATAACCTTCTTGCAGTTAGGGGAGATGACAGCGGTTATAAAAAGGCGACTAAATTCGGTAGAACAGTCAATGTACATGCAGTTGATCTTGTAAAGCAAATCCATGATATGAATCGGGGTAAGTATATTGAAGATACATTAGTAGAAGCTGAACCTACTAATTTCTGTATTGGTATTGGCGGATATCCCGAAAAACATTTTGAAGCACCGAACAAAGATATTGATATTCAGCATGCAAAGGAAAAGGTTGAAGCGGGTGCCGAATATATTGTAACCCAGATGTTTTTCGATAATAATAAATATTACGATTATGTTGAAAAATGTAGGGCACATGGAATTGATGTCCCAATTATTCCCGGTCTAAAAATACTGACTAGTAAAAATCAAGTAACATCAATTCCGCGCAATTTTTATATCGATATTCCTGAAGAATTTGCAAATGAAATAAGTGAAGCAAACCCGGAACATGTATTGGAAGTAGGAGTAAACTGGTCTGCAAAGCAGGTTGAGGATTTGATAAATAACAAAGTACCTGCAATACATTTTTACATAATGCAGAATTCAAATCCGATAAATAAATTAATGAAAAAATTAAATTTGTGATATGGAACCAAAATTAAAAAGATTAAGACAATCTGCGGTAATTCCTAAAAAACTTAAATGGGGAGTTGCCGGATGCGGTCATTTCCTTGAAAATACATTTCTCCCAACATTTCAGCATTTGAAAAAAAGCAAACTTATATCGGTTTACAGCTCAAATATTAATCGTGCTAATTTCATTGCCGATAAATTTAATGCAAGTGAAAGTTTTGACGATTATAGTGAATTCTTAAAAAGCGATATTGAAGCGGTATATATTTCAAGCAAAAACTCCGATCATTATTGGCAAGTAATTGAAGCGGCGAAAGCGGGTAAACATATTCTCTGTGAAAAACCTTTGGCAATGACAGAGAAAGAAGCCCAGAAAATGGTTGACATCTGCAATAAAAAAAATGTAAAATTAACAATCAATTATGTTTTTCGATATCATCCAATTATTAAAAAGACTAAGGAGCTTATCGATAGTAATCTTCTTGGTAAACTGATCTCAATTTCTGCAAATTTCAATATCGACTTTAAACCAAATGATAATTTTAGATTTATACGTGAGCAAAGCGGAGGTGGAGCACTCAGAGATTTAGGAACTCACACCATCGACATGCTTAGATATCTGGGAGGAGAAATAACAGATATACAAGGTGTAATAGATAATGTAGTATATATCGGAGAAGTAGAAGATTTTGCCAGTGCAATTGTTAGGTTCGAGAGCGGAGGATATGGAAGTTTCAATGTCTCGTACAATGTACAAAACCCTCACAATAGAATTGAAATTCTTGGTTTTAATGGAGTAATAGTTATAGAAAATTTAATAGCAGGAAAAAATTCAACTGCTAAAATGACTATCCATCTGAAGAATGAAGCTAAAAGAGCTTTCAGAAGAAGAGCAAACAGGCAGCTGTATCTTTTACGTTCTGTTCAAAAGGCTTTCCATAAAGACAAACCTCTTTTGGTTACCGGTTACGACGGTTTGGTTAATATGCGTTTAATGGAAGAACTAGAGAAAAAGGCTCGTGGATAAAAACAGTACTATCGGACTTATCATTGGCGGGGCATCTCCCGAACGAGCTGTTTCAAAACTTACCGGCAGAGGAGTGTACGAGGCGCTGCAGAACTTGGGATATGGTGTTAAACTTATCGATCCGGCTTACGGTATTGACCAGCCAGCTAACATTGAAGATTATTTTGCCGAGTGCGACTGTAACCCTATCTCTCACCAGAACTATTTAGAAGCTATTAACTCCCATCTTTTTGATGATATTGATATTGCTTTTATTGCGTTGCACGGAAGCTGGGGAGAAGACGGCACTATTCAATCATTGTTGGAATTTAGAAATAAACCTTATACCGGCTCAGGAATATTAGCTTGTGCGGCATCTATGGATAAAGGAATAACAAAAAGTATTATAAAGCATTACAATGTTGCTACACCCGATTGGATTTTGGTCGAGAGAAATAACTATGACTTTGCAGAAGTTCAAAGTGAAGTAAAAACAAAATTCAAAACTCCTTTTGTAGTGAAGCCTAATGATCAAGGTTCGGCGATAGGTTTAACAATTTGCAGAGATCATAGTGAGTTGGAAGAAGCAATCAATTTGGCTCATCAATTTTCTAAGAAAACAATAATCGAAGAATATATTGATGGATACGAAGCAACGGTCGGAATTATCGGTGAAAAAGTTCTGCCTGTATTGGAGATAAAGCCAAAACATTTTTATTACGATTATGAGTGTAAATATACTTCCGGTATGACAGAGTATACAGTCCCAGCAAAGTTTCCCGCAGAAGTAACAAAGAAATTACAGCAGGAGGCAATAGATGCATACAAAGCTGTTGGATGTAGCAGTTATGGACGTATTGATTTCAGATTGGATAAGGAATTAAATCCATACTGCTTAGAAATTAATACACTGCCGGGATTGACCAGTACCAGTCTTCTGCCGAAAGCCGCTAGTGCTATAGACATTAACTATGATCAGTTAATCGAATCGATAATTAACAACTCATTGAGCAGATAGATGGTAAAAAAACAATTTCCTAAAATAATTTATTTTATTATTCTCTCCCTGTTAGTAGCCTTCCTGTTATTTAATAATAACGGACTGGTAAAATACTTTCAGTTGAATAATGAACTGGATAACCTGCGGACGGAAATTGAAAAAGCAAATTCGGAAATTAAACTACTCGATTCACAAATTGATTCTCTTAAAAACAGTACGGTTAAAATTGAAAAAGTTGCCCGCGAAAAATATCGTATGAAGTATGATTACGAGATCCCAATAAAAGTTACAACCAAGTAAGTACTTTTAATTGAAAACGAACGTTGAAATACCGCAGATACCCCTTGCAGAAAGAATCAGACCCAAGTCGCTTGATGAATTTTTCGGGCAGAAAGACCTCGTAGGTGAAGGCAAACC
>QILJ01000177.1 GCA_003233295.1 Ignavibacteria bacterium
TTGCATTTATCGTTGTATCAAATCCATGCATAACCATTGCAACGCTATCGCCGACCAGAACCGCATCAATATCGCTTTCGTCAATTATCCGCGCAGACCAATAGTCGTAACATGTGACCATCGAAATGTTCTTGCCCTCGCTTTTCAATTTTCCGAAACCTTTAATATTCTTCATCTATTTAAAACTTTCTTAATCTTAATTCTTAATCTTACTCTTAATCCTACTCCACACGATCAAAACCGTTAACTAATTTGATTAATCCAATGATAACTATCATCTATAAATATTGAAAAGTGCAAAGAGATAACGTCAAAGCATTATCACTACACTTAGTTCAATTAAATAATTATTTTTATAAGTTCTTTGTGCATCACGGTACCTGTCCTTCGATCAAGTCCTTCACAAAATGTAATTTGATAGTTACACTGTAACTGTCTTGCGATCAGCTCATATTTTACAATTCAAAACTAATGAAATTTTTATTGGGAACACAAAACTTTATTAAAAAGATTTTTCTAATAGTGTTTATTTGAAAAATTCTAAGATGGGAATGGATAAATATCAAATGCAATAATTATTTATACCATGGAAAAAGTTCTGTCCCAGTGACAGACAAGCGCAACTTATTAAATTTATAGTAATCAAAAACAATTCAAAATAGCTTTCCCGTCGATCTTTATTGCATGATTAACAATTGCAATTTCTGCTTCAAGTTCGGTTTGTTTTTTATATTCAAAAACGTTGTGTAATTGCATAATGGTACAAAAGCATATTTTACTTAAAGATATGAACCTTCTGTTTTATCCTTGTAAATAATTTTATACTTTGCAATAAGTCTATGTATTGTTCTTCTATCAATCCCGCACTTTTGGGCTGTTTGTGAGATGTTACCTTCATTCTCTTTTAGATGGTGAGTTAAGTATTCAATTTCAAATTTACTAATTACATTTTCCTTTGCTTCCATGTATGATTGTGAAAGTAAATTTTGATTTAGTTTATTCTTTTCCGAACAAAGGAAGATCATCAGGTCATCATCTTCTATTACTCTCTTTTCTGACGATAGTAAAAAATATGATCTGCTTATAATATTTATCAATTCTCTAACATTCCCGGGCCACTCGTAATCTGTTAACGCTATTTCTGCAGAAGAAGAAAATGTTTTTAATGGACTTCCATTTTTAGTGCAAAGATTATTGAGTATGTGATTGGCTAACAAAATTATATCTTCTTTCCTATCTCTGAGTGGCGGAATAGTAATTTGAAAAGTGTTTAATCTGTAAAACAAGTCCTCTCTGAATTTACCTATTTCTATTTCCTTCTCAAGATCTTTGTTTGTTGCGGCAATAATTCTAACATCAACATCAATCTCTTTGTTGCTTCCAATTCTTCTAATCTTCTTGTCTTCAAGTAGCCGCAAAATTTTAATTTGCATTGGCAAACTCATATCCCCAATCTCATCTAAGAAAAAAGTACCATGATTTGCAAATTCCAATAGTCCTGGTTTGGTTTTTACTGCGCCTGTAAAAGCACCTCGTTCATGCCCAAACAACTCACTCTCAAAAAGATCTTCCGGCAAAGCACCACAATTAACTGGTACAAATGGGTGCTTACTCCCTCTGCTAAATTTATGAATTGCTCTAGCAACTAATTCTTTTCCGACTCCACTTTCGCCCAAGATAAGTACATTCATATTTTGTGATGATATCTTTTTTAACGAATCAATCATTTTCTGCATTTCAATACTAGAATAAATAATACCCTCTAATTGTTTTACGGTACTTTCTTCTTTCAGTTTCTGATCATCTGCATCAATTGCTCTTTTTATACTATCCATTAATTTTCGTGATGTAAAAGGCTTTTCAATAAAGTCGAAAGCCCCATTCTGGATTGCCTCAACACTTGCCTCAATAGTACCATAACCTGATATTATTATCACAGGGGTACCCGGGAAACTAGCTGTTGCATTTCCCAATACTTCCATCCCTGAAATTCCACCCATTTTTAGATCTGTAATAATCAGATCAAATTTTCTAGTTTTTATTATTTCCAAAGCTTTTTCAGGTCTGTTCTCTACATCCAAATGATAACCTGATTCATGGGAAAGGATTTTTTCTAAACTTTCTAGCATTTGAATTTCGTCATCAACAATTAATATGTTTTTCATTTCTCTTCTCCTCCTGCGCTTTTGAATCTTATTGTAAAGCTAGTACCGTTATTAATTGCGCTTTCACACAAGATTTCAGCCCCATGATTTTTACAGATATTCTTAATAATGTAAAGTCCTAAACCAGTTCCCTTTTCCCCAGTTTTCGTAGTAAAAAATGGAGAATATATTCTTTCCAAATTTTCTTTTGAAATACCTTTACCGTTGTCAACTATAATAAATTCAACTCTTCCTGATTCATCTTTTTTGATAGTAACTGAGATTCTTCCCCCAGATTCCATTGCATCCAAAGCATTGTTTAATAAATTCATTATTACTTGTTCAATCTGTACAATATTTCCATGAATAATTACTTTATCATCTATAAAATTACTATCCACACTAATATGATTTTTCTTAAAAAGCGGATCAAAATTATCTAAGGTTGAATTTGTCAATTGAATTAAGTCAAGGTCGTGAAATTCGGAAGAAACTCTTTTTGCATTTTTTAGAATAAAACCAGTTGTTTTTGAAATCTTATGAACTTGTTCAATAATAACGTCTAATTCCTCCTTAAATTTTTTCATGAAAGAATTATTTTCTGCTTCCATTTGAAGGAAATCAGCTCTTGTCATAATAATAGCAGAATAGTTATTAATATCATGAGCCATAGCTGCAGCTATTTCGCCAAGTGTTACCATTTTATCCGCACGTCTTAATTCCTCAATATGCAGTTGCTCAATTTCTTTACGCGAGTTATCCATTTCATTAACCATCCTATTGAAATGGTTATTTATCACTCCAAATTCATCATTATGTTCTATCGGTAGACGAGCTATAAAATCCCCTTTTTCCAATTTATCAATCGCTCCATTAATTTCTAGTAAAGGCTTATTAATGAAATAATTAAATAACACTATAAGTCCAAACGTCAATAGAATAATCAAAAGGATACCTAGGTAAACGTAATGCTGCACACCAGTAGAAAAATTTCTTTCTGCTGAAGTTAAATGAATATCAACATCCATGTAAGCAATTACAGGTTGACTTGCATCGTGACAACTATGACATGCATTTTCATTTTTTATTGCAAGAAGAGCTATGAATGCATGCTTGTTATCCATTAAACTAGTTTTTCTTCCCTCAATTTTATTAAAATTTGAATCGACATGCTCAGGAGCAACAATTCGAATATTTTTATTTATATATTGATGTTCAGAAGAATACAAAATCCTCCCATCAGAATTAAATATTCTAATATGTTGAACATTCTCATTGAGTATTGTGCTGTCAATCAATTCCTGAATATTTTTAGAGTAATTCCCCTTCATAGAACTTTTAAGATTATATAAGATCATATCAACAGCAGAATTCAGATATGTTTCTGATCTTTCTCTAAAGTTTATCTGAAATTGTCTAATAAGGAAATAATTAGGAATACCAATACTTAGGATAATCAACAGTATGGAGTAGAATACAAACTTACTTTTGATAGTTTTTAGCATTTGAAAGCTCTCAAAATTTATATTTTGAATTTTCCAAGTAAATGTTAGTGTCTTTTTACTGTCCCACTGAGACATTTGTATCACACTAAAAACATAATAAGTTTATAATTAGAATTAATAACATTTTTATATTAACAAATATGTTTTGTTTTTAGCTGATTATTAAAGTAAAATTTTATTATTAGAAACAAATTATTCCTTAAGACTAAAATATCTTATTGGTACGTATGTTGCAAGTGAATTTATATGCAAATTTTAGCAATCACTAAAGATGTAATTTTATTAAGCTCATTGTGCCACCAAAGTATAACTGAGCTTGGGGAACTCAGATTATATGAGGGGTCTTACGATCCATTAGAAATTATCTCTTCAGTACATTCACTTTCCCCTGCATTACTAATTTTGGATGACGATTTGCTTAAACCAAACTCTGCAAAAATTATTAAATCGATAAAGCAAATTTTCGAAAATGTTTTAATCATCTTTTTAACTTCTGATAATAGTGTTGATCTTGGAAGAGTCATTTCACCAATCGGGGTATATTTCTATGGAATAAAGCCAATCTCCACAGATGAGTTAATAGACTTGATTAAATCTGTTTTTACAAAAAATAATTCAAAGACTTATTCTTAAACAAAATGGAGGTTTCCATGAACAAAATCTTTTCAATGCTTACTGCTCTAATTTTAGTAAGCTTAATTCCTGTTTCCGCTCAGGTTGTGTCATTAGATACCTATGGTGTCAATCCTAGAGAGGTAGCTAAGGATACTATGGATATTTTCGATCAAACATATAATGGTTTGGAAAATGTCGGTAAAGAAACAGAAATGTATTTAAAAGGAAGTTCTAGTTTAGCTCTTACTGGAGCAACTTGGACTTTAATCACAAAACCTGATAGTTCAGCATCAGTATTAGGAACACCTGAAGTTGCTGATACTTCAACAGAATTTATGGTTTTTACACCCGATGTTTCGGGTACTTATAAAATAGTCTTTGCAGATGGTGGAATGGCTGATACAATCACTATTAATGCAGGGTTGTATTTAGGCATGGAGGGTGGAGCTGTAGCTTGCGTAACTTGTCACTCTGCTACCGCAACTAAATACATGACAACTGCTCATGCAACTGCAGTAAAAAAACAATTTGATGCTATGGAAGGAAGTACTAGTCACTTTGGTGAATCTTGTTTAGAGTGCCATACAACTGGCTACAATTTAAATGCCGTTAATGACGGATTTGATGATTGGCCATTCGTATTCCCAGATACATTTGCAACTGGTGTTTACGATGAGATGAAAGCTGCTTATCCTGATGCGATGGCGAGAGCAGATGTACAATGCGAAGCTTGTCATGGTCCGGGCAGTGAACATGTGGGTAATAAAACTGATAATAAAATAGTAAAATCATTTGACTCAAAAACCTGTGCAGCTTGTCATGAAGATAATGGCATACATCACTATATACCTTCACAATGGAACGCTTCAGGGCAAGATGCAACTGAATTTGACGGACGCGGATTCCACGGCGGACATGCAATTGGAGCATTTGTCGGTTATGCAGGAAATAGAAGCGGGTGTTCACCTTGTCATAGTGGTTCCGGATATGTTCAGTGGGTCAAAGAAGGGAAACCCGTTAATTCATTAGGTTTGCCTGCAGCAACTGCTGAACTACCGGTCGGGACTAACATTTCTTGTGCTGTTTGCCATGATCCTCATGATGCATCTCAAGAACATCAATTGAGATTGTCAGACACACAACTTGGTGATGGTACCCCTGTAACATTTGATAAATACGGCACGGGTGCTCAGTGTATGGAATGCCATAGATCACGTAGAAATGCTGAAGAATATACTAATGATCCAAACAATGGTAGTCCATATTTTGGCGCACATCATGGCCCGCAAGCGGATATGTTAATTGGTGCAAATGCCCCAAATTTTGGGATCAAACTACCATCCTCTCCTCATGCTACCGCAATTGATAATGCATGCGTTGGCTGCCATATGTCTAATGCAGCTGGTGCATTTGATACAAATGGTGATGTAGTTTTAGTAGGCGGTCACTCATTTAACATGAATGACAAATTAGGTAATGATAATGTTAAAGTTTGTGAAAAATGTCATGGTGACGTTGGTACGACCTTTAATGAGAAAAAATATTACTTTAACGGGAATGCAGATCATGACGGTGATGGAGTTGCAGAAGGTGTTCAAGAAGAAGTACATGGAATGTTAGAAGAACTTGCAACTTATTTACCTCAAGATGCAGATGGTAATGTTGATATGTCTGCAAAGGATAATTCTATCGCTGTATTGAAAGCGGGATATGCTTATATATGGGTAGAAGAGGATAGAAGTTTTGGTATCCATAACCCTGCATTCACTGTTGGTTTATTAAGAGCTGCAATTGAATCAATGAAATATGGTTCTATCACAGCTGGTGCAATTCAAAGTATAACTGATATCCCAATGGATCAAGGATATCAGGTTAGGTTGGTTTGGACAGCTTTTGGTGCTGATGATGGTATTGCAATGGATGCGGTAAAAACTTATACAATATTACGTAAAGTCGCTGACGCTGTTCCTCCAAAGGGTTTTGTAAATTACGAAACAATTTCCCAGATTCCTCCTAAATTAGAAGTTGGAGCATCACTTGCACTAGCAGGTGAAATGTGGGACGTAGTTAAAGAAGTTGAAGCTATTCAGTTTATGGAATATAGCACTGTGGTTCCTACATTATACAATACCGTTGAAGGAGATACTGCTTGGGCTACATTTAAAGTCCTTGGTAAAACCGAGAATGGTATTATTGCTGAAACTGATCCAATGGATGGATACTCAACTGACGACCTAGCTCCAATGGCTCCAACAAACTTGACTGCACAAGTTTTTGGAAATGGAGTAATGTTGGTTTGGGATAAACCTGTTGATAAAGATTTCAACTTCTTCGAAGTTTATCGAAGTGAAGAGCAAGGATTTATTCCTTCACCAGAAAAACTTATAGCCACAACTACTACTAGAAATCATATAGATACAAATGTTGAGGAAGGAAAAACATACTACTATATTGTAACAGCAAAAGATTTCTCAGAAAATATGAGTAAATCTTCAAATGAAGTTTATGTCACCCTTACTGATGTAACCAAAGAAGCAGGATTACCAACTGAATATGCATTAGATCAAAACTATCCAAATCCATTTAACCCATCTACTGCTATTAAGTTCGCTATTCCTGAAGCAGGGAATGTATCATTAATTATTTATGATATGCTGGGTAACGAAGTTGAAGTATTAGTTAATAACCAAATGAATGCTGGCTACTATACATTTACTTGGAATGCTTCAAATTACGCATCAGGCATTTACTTCTGCCAAATGAAAGCAAATGAATTCACGCGTGTGAATAAAATGTTACTAATCAAATAAGGTCTTCCAACCTTTTAAAAAGACCCGGGGAAACCCGGGTCTTTTGTAATTTGCAATTTCCACATAATTCTGTTTGCTCTGATTGTAGATTAATATTATAGATTATAAACCATCCTATAGCCAATATTCGTTTCCTATTTCTCATTATAAGTTCTAGGTCTATTGGCATTTATATAGCAAACTTTTTCGTGTTATGTCAAATAAAAGGTTACTCCAAATCATAATTATTCAACCACTTTTTTAAAATAATTCTAAACCAGAGAAACCGCAGCAAGCTCCAACCTTTCTTTATTATACCTAAATTGAGCGATTAAGACCGTTAAAAAACCTTTTAGGGCTGTTTAAAGAGCTAAAAAAGCACTATTTTTGTATTTCTGAAAGA
>QILJ01000005.1 GCA_003233295.1 Ignavibacteria bacterium
GAAAAAACATTAATGATCATAAAAGTTGGGCTTTTTGAATCTATATTATTTTTAATATGTTAATAATGCTGTTGTTATTAGAACTCAGCCGTATATGTTAAACCTAAGGATAACATATACCTTATCTTTAGTAATTGGATGTCGTGCTTAAAATCAGTAACTATTGTTTGTCGTTGTCTGAATTATTATTATACTGTATTTTATTTCCTGATTAAACGGTTATTCTATGAAAATAAGGTCTAAAGCTTTTTTTTACATTTTACTCTATTTCACAGCTATTGTTACACCTCTTGTAGCAGTAATTATCTTCAATCCGAAAACAGAGGAGGGCTTTTTCGATAATTTGGGAATGAGTTTCGCTTTATTGGGTTTTACAATTCTTTCCCTTCAGTTCATATTAAGCTCTCGGATCAAATGGTTTGAACGACCTTTTGGATTGGATATAATTTTACGTTTTCATCGCGCAATGGCTATCTTCGCCGTTTTTCTTCTGCTTATCCATCCTTTGCTTCTTAGCGCAGGTTCTCAAGGGATTTCTCTTTTGTATGGACTTGATGTATCAACTTTTATTTGGATAGGCAGGGTTGTTCTAATTCTATTATTAATAATAATTTTCATTAGTATGTATAGGGTAACTATTCAAATGGATTTTCAGCGCTGGCTTCGAGCACATAGTACCCTTTCCATAATTATTCTTTTAGGCGGATTCTCACATAGTTTTTTCACAGGTATGGATTTTGAACAGAACCCTATGAAAATAATATGGGTCCTATTGCTGGCGCAAGCTCTGTTCTTCTATGTTTATCATAGAAATTTTCGATTGAGGAGACTCCATCGTAATTTTTACCGTGTTGTTGATGTTGTACAGGAATCCCACAATGTCTATACGCTGAAATTCCAACCTTCAAAGGGTACCGAACCGCTTCAGTATCTTCCGGGTCAATTCCATTTTATTACATTACACCGAGAAGCACATATGCCAGTTGAAGAACATCCTTTTACAATATCTTCCAGTCCTTCTCAAAAAGATATTATAAGCTCTACAATCAAGTTTTCAGGTGATTTTACATCAACAATACATCAAACCAAACCTGGTCATAAAGTTTTGATTGACGGAGCTTACGGTCGCTTTTCTTACACTTTGTTTCCCGAAGAGAATAAACTTGTCTTTATTGCAGGCGGAATCGGCATAACGCCCTTTAGAAGTATGCTGCATCATATTAAAGATACACACGCTGAAAAAGAAGTCATGCTAATTTATTCTAACAGAACACAGAAAGATATTGTCTTTCTTGAAGAACTAACCGAATTGGAAAAAGACCTTTTCCCTAATTTAAAAATAACACACATATTGAGCAGACCTAGTGAAAGTTGGACGGGACAAACAGGTAAATTGAATGGCGAAAGGATTAAGCAATTATGTGAAAGCGATTTTTACAGTCGCTCATTTTATATTTGCGGTCCCCCCAGAATGACTGATAAGTTAGCTTCAGAACTTCAGCATTCGGGTATTCATTATTCTCAAATCCATTTAGAAAAATTTTCTTTTTAAATAATAGAAATGAGTGAAGATGCGACGGATTAAAAAGTTTAAATGGGTAATAAGCATGATAATTGCTATAACATTAATTGTAGTTTTTACAGTTGCTTTGTTACGCTTTTCGGATGAACCGAATAGAAATGAAATGGATGAAGCTCAGCACTCGATGTTAGAATAAGAATTCTATTGACTGGTGCATAAATAAGCGGACCAGCTTAATTTCTTCAAAAAACTGTTAAAATGAAGGTTTATTATATCCTATTGCGATAAATCGCACGCGAATCGAAAGTTGTAAATCGTAAGTTTAAAAGTTGCATCTCTATTTTATGATTAACGGCTTTCGATTTACAAAAAAGACATTGGATTCATTGCTCCAAAATCTTTAAAACCTGCTCCGATGCTTTTTATCGGAGAAAAACAACTTGTTCCGCAACTGCGGGAAGAATTTAACCCTCAATTCTATAATTGCAATTTGGAGCATAACAGTTAATGAAAATATTCAATTGTAATTTAGTTATCCAAATTCAAACATCTTAAAAATATTTAAAAGAGTTTAAATTTATAATCTAAGATATTCTTCATATTCTCTTTCCGCTCTTCAAAACATCAACTTTTTTAGTTGGCATATGTTTTGCCTCATAAATTCAGCATCAATTTAATATAAAGGAGGAAATTATGGAATGGGTTATAGGTGCAGGAATATTATTGTTTTTGGCATATTCTCCCGTTAAAAGATATATACAAAATAATGGACAAAACAACGGGCAAATGGCTTCTCATGATAGAGATCATGATATGATGAACGACCATCAAAAGCATGACACCGGACATAAACACAGCGGCGGCGGATGTTGTTAGTAACAAAATAATTTGCTGTATTATTTGCAAGGTGATAAATCAAAATCATAAGATCTGTATTTTGATTTATCACCTTTTTCTATTTTAAGGAGACTTCGCAGAACCTCGCTTATTATAGTATTCATTGAAATAATATGAGCAATATTCACGAAAAACGAACAATTTATTTCGCTTCGCCACTCTATAAATAGGTTATTCAAAGATTTTTATAAATAGAACGATTTGTAATCCGAAAATTTCCTTAAAATAAAAATTGAACAGTATGAAAGTTTAACCAACTTCTCATGTCTGATTGAAGAACTTAAATAATCTCATCCGAATAATTACCACAAAAGAACAAAAAGTTTCTTATAAAAGAAACAAAATATTTCCGTCTGCTATTTTATTAATAGAATTGATAAATTTCATATTTTTAGTTAGAACAAGCTGAAAAAATTGAAGATAGGTGAATAAATTGTTTGAGAAATAATTCATATTTTTTGTTCTTTGCAGCAATAATGCTTATTTTACATCGTGGTTATGGAATGGGCAGCCATCTAGATTCTTATTCACACGGACAGAGTCGAATCAGTCGTAATTATTAAGTAATGGACTGAGCATCAGCAATAAAGAACATAGTGAAACGCAAAATAAAAATTTAGCTAAAATAAAATTCTCACGATCAGAAAATTAATATAATTTAATACATCGTAAAATTATTATTTGCTGCACTTTTGCTTTTATATACTTTTAAGAATCTTAAAATATTTAAATATCTTAAATTTCAGCTGAACAAGTCTTTCGTTTATTGAATAAAAACGAACATTTAGTTTGGTATCCTAATTGTACTATAAGATAAAATAATTTATAACAATTGAAATTGGAGGATACAATGTTTAAGAAACAATATTTATTAGTGACGATATTTGGACTGTTGTTTATTACGGCAACTACATTTATCGCACAAGATAAATCTTCTGAAAAGAAAGCTGATCATTCCTCAATGCAGAAAGAAGATATGCATAAATGTATGGATAAAATTGCGTCTGATGAGCATATGAGAGGAGAAATGATGACAAAGATGATGAATCATATGAAAGGTGATTCTACAAGTATGATGGAAATGTGCAAAACAATGATGGATAATCCTGAGATGCATTCCATGATGAAGAAGATGATGGGCAATATGGACGGCAAAATGATGCCTGATAGCACCAGGAAAATGAATGAAACACATAAGGCACATCATCAAAATGATAAAGACAAAGATAAATGATAATGCAATAAAATTTAACAGTACTGAAAAACAATACTTTCATAATATTTAGGAGGTCAACATGACACAACGAGATCCTGTATGCGGAATGGATGTAATATCACCATCTGAATTTTTTGTTGAAAGAAACGGCGAAAGATATGATTTTTGTTCGGATAGTTGTAAAACAAAATTTATTAATGAACCTGAAAAGTATTCAGCAAAACCAAAAGAAAAACAAGCTGCAACATATTCAATTAATAGCGAAGGCAAGGAGAAGATAGATATCCCCATTGTGGGTATTCACTGCAGTTCATGTATTCCAACGATTGAAAGCGAAATAAAGAAACTACCTGGAATCGATTTTGCCTCAATAAATATTGCAACGGAAAAAGCACATATTGAATTCAGTAACTCAGAAGTAAAAACTGGAGATATTATTACCGCTATCAAAAAAGCCGGTTATCAAACTGGACATGCAACTATAAGCATAGGAATTGTAGGGATGCATGATGCTTCCAGTATAACACAAATAGAAGAAGGACTGAAAAGAACAAGCGGTGTTCTTTCCGCAAGTGTGGACCTTGCAACCGGAAGTGCTATTATAAAATATATACCTGGCTTAGCGGATCTAAATAAAATAAAGAATGAGATTAAAAAACTCGGTTATGATACATTTGATACATCCGGTGTAAAGTCCGATAAATCAGAAGATAGTAAAGCCGGCAAAGAAGAGATTGATGAAAATCAGGCTGCCCGCGAAAAAGAATATAAAACGTTAATGAAGAAATTTATATTTGCTGCTGTTCTGGCTCTGCCTGTAATATTCTTCAGTTATCCCACTGTCTGGAATTTACCAGAACAGTTTCAGATGGGATCGGAAACTTTAAGATTAATTTGGGTTGCAATGAGCATCCTAAGTTTGCCGGTTATGTTTTGGTCAGGTTCTCAATTCTATACAGGTGCCTGGGCAGGAATTAAAAACAGGTCAGCTAATATGAATACACTTGTTGCAACCGGTATTTCGGCGGCTTGGCTTTATTCGTTCGTTGCTACGTATTTCCCTGGGGTTTTTCCTTCGGCAGAATTAGCGGACCAATTTTTCGATGTGATCTTTGTTGTTGTCGCTCTGGTTATTTTAGGTATGGCTTTGGAAATAAGAGCAAAAGGAAAAAGCTCTGAAGCAATAAAGAAACTGATGGGTTTACAAGCCAAAACTGCCCGCGTATTACGTGATGGCAATGAGATCGATCTTCCTGTGGAAGAAGTTGTTCTTGATGATATTATTATTGTAAGACCCGGAGAAAAAATACCTGTTGATGGAGTGATTGTAGATGGTTCATCTTCAATTGACGAATCAATGATAACCGGCGAAGCTATCCCGACTGAAAAAAATGTAAATGATGAAGTGATTGGAAGTACAATAAATAAAACAGGTTCATTTAAATTTAAAGCAACAAAAGTTGGTAAGGACACGACTTTGTCCCAAATTATTAAATTGGTTGAACAAGCTCAAAGTTCTAAAGCGCCTATTCAAAAAATTGTTGATAAAGTTTCAGGATACTTTGTACCTGGTGTAATAATAATAGCTATTCTTACATTTGTTGTTTGGTATGTCTTCGGTCCTAGTCCGACCTTAGTTTATGCTCTAATAACTTTTGTTACAGTATTAGTTATTGCATGTCCTTGTGCTTTAGGAATTGCAACACCAATTTCATTAATGGTAGGCGTAGGTAAAGGTGCTGAGAATGGTATTTTAATTCGCAGCGGCGATGCTCTCGAAACTGCTCAAAAACTTGATACAATTGTCTTAGACAAAACTGGTACAATAACTGAAGGGAAGCCATCATTAACTGATGTAATTACTGCGAACGGTTTCACTGAAGAGGATGTACTAATGCTAAGTGCTAGTGTAGAAAAATCATCAGAACATCCTTTAGCAGAAGCAATTGTAAATGGGGCAAAAGATAAATCTATTAAATTGAAAGATGCTCAAAACTTTAATGCGATTCCCGGTTACGGTGTAGATGCTGAAATAGACGGTCGCAATATACTGTTGGGCAATATTAAAATGATGGAAAAATTTCAAATAGATCTTGGTGAGCTTGAAGAAAAAAGCACACGGTTAGCCGATGATGGGAAAACTCCGATGTTCGTGGCTATAGATAATAAAGCCGCCGGGATAATAGCGGTTGCCGATATAGTAAAAGAGGATTCTGTTGAAGCCATTATTCAACTAAAAAAACTTGGGTTAGAAGTTGTAATGATAACAGGCGATAATACTAGAACGGCAAATGCAATTGCAAAACAGGTTGGCGTTGACAGAGTACTGGCAGAAGTTCTCCCTGAAGATAAAGCGCTTAATGTTCAGAAGCTTCAGAATGAAGGAAAGATTGTAGCAATGGTTGGGGACGGAATAAACGATGCACCGGCATTAGCTCAAGCAGACATTGGGCTGGCTATTGGCACCGGAACTGATGTGGCAATTGAAGCTTCGGATATAACACTAATTAAGGGAAGTCTAAAAGGGGTTGTACTTGCCGTTCAACTTTCTAAAGCTACTATGAAGAATATAAGACAAAATCTATTTGGTGCATTCTTTTATAACGGACTTGGCCTTCCGATTGCGGCTGGAGTATTTTACCCGTTCTTCGGACTTTTACTTTCGCCGTTATTAGCTGGAGCAGCTATGGCGTTTAGTTCCGTTACGGTTGTAACTAATGCAAATAGACTAAGAAATTTTAAGCCAAAATTTTAAATAAATCTATAGACAATAGATAAAAAAGGAGATAATAAAATGGCAATCGATCAAATAATAGTAATAATTGTGGGAATAGGTTTATCCGTATTAGTAGCTTGGTATTTCTGGTTTTCAGAAAAGAAAGGCGTAAAGATCCAGACAACTGATAGCGGTGTTCAAGAAGCTGTAATAAAAGTAAAGGGCGGTTATACCCCTGATGTATTAATTTTTAAGGCAGGTAAACCTATAAAACTAAATTTTATTAGAGAAGAAACAGCAGCTTGCTCCGAAGAAGTAATCTTTTCTGATCTAGGGAAAAAGGCAACTTTAACACCATTCAAAACAATTCCGGTAGATCTAAAAATAGATAAACCTGGTGAATATAATTTTCAGTGCGGAATGGGAATGCTGCATGGAAAGTTAATTATTGAGTAAATTTTTCTGTGATATTATAATCATTAATCATGATTTTGGTTACTAATATACAGTCTATAAGTACAATACTGTCAACTTAAGAAAATATTTTTGAAAAAGTTATATCTCGTGCATAAGCATACGGAATGATAACACTTAAAGTTGACAGTATTGCTCTAAGACACTGGTAGCATTAAAATAGTCGTCACTGAAAAATTCAATAATAAAGGACAGTTTCATTTTTATAGGCAAAGAAAGACAGTCTGAAGGAGAATATTTTGCCTGATTCAAAACATACGATGTCAATTCTACTTATGGATGATAGGCTAGCTGAGATATATAATATTATATCCGAAAATTATTAGGGTGTTGCAAAAATGAAAACAGGAAAGAGAAAATTGATAGGGGAAAATGTAATTGTAATGGATACTGGTTACTAGATTCTGGATACTTGATACTAGCATCAAGAAGCTAATATCCAGAATCTAGCTTAGAACTTATAACTGATCCCAGCAGTAAAATATTCAATTGTGTAATATGTAAAGTCACGTGACTGGTATGCGCCAATTATGTTAAAGGGCTTATCTGCCAATAACCTTATTATAATTCCAAATGCATTTCTCTGTGTTTCAACTTGGTTATAGATAGTTTGATAATCGGAATTCTCTGTCACCGATAAACCCGCGCAAAGAAAAGTTAACGAATGATGCCGGGGAATAAAATATTTCTGCACCGAGTGATGATCCGCTGCGGTTATCATCAGTAGTAGTATAAGCCGGCATTAAACTTAAGTTAAAATAATTCGAAGGGTGCCATGTAATTTTCCCCTCAACATAAGTTGTATTCAAATCATAATACCCGGTACCTTTTGTATAAGTTCCGCCAACACCGAAGAAGAATAAATTCCAATTGTAAAGCAGTGATGCATGTAAAACATGTGTCGCATCGGTAATAGAACCGTAATAGTATTTTCCCCTATACTTTTCAGCATACCGCCCGCCGGCATAAGCATAATCAAATTTTAGATAAAACGGATAGAGGTTTTTCATCCCGCTGATTACAAAGAAATTCTGCTCGTATATCCAATTCGAATCGGGGATATCAATTGTGAGATTATCATAACCCAAAATAATTTTATCCAAGTTTTTAATATCTACAATACCGTAAAACGAAAAACTTTCGGATGAATTATTGTTAGAATAATTACCCATAGTATAGTAACCGCTTGCAGTAAAGGATGTTTTAGGAGTCTGCGCTGAAACCACTGTAACAGAAATTATCAGCAACAATAATATATTTTTCAATTTAAATATTCGTATGTTCATTTTTATCCGGACAATTAATTTAATTCAACAAGATCGTTTATTTCAGAGTATTATCTGCTTAAGTTCAACCCTTCCTTTGCACTAGCATCATTAGGATTTACAATTAAAGCAGTGACAAAATGATCGTAAGCTTTTGTTTTGCTGCCCAGATAATAATATGTCCAGCCAAGGTATAGATTTACAGCATAGTCGCTTGGGTACGAATCATGAAGTTTTTCCAGAATGATTTTTGAATTCAGATAATCGGCTGTGTTAAAATATATTTTAGCAAGATTGAGATTAGCCGTATAGTGCTGCGGATCGACATCCAATATTTTTTTGTATATACTTTTGATCTCACTCCAGTTATTCATTGCAGCGTAAGGATAGGTTAATCCAAGCAGTGCTTCTATACTGTTATTACTGATCCTTACAGATTCTTTATAATATTTCACCGACGATTCATTCATCTTTGCAAGATAATGAAGCCAGCCTAACCTGATGTTCACTAAATAATCATTTGGATTATCTGTATACACAACTTTTATTATTGCAATTGCTTTTTCATAATTCCCAATTGCTTCTTCCGAAATAGAATTCTTAAACGCCTTGAGTCTATCCTCTTTTGTAATATTAAATCCATAGGAAATGTTAGCAAAAGATAGAGTCAAAAGAATAAGAATGAATTTACTTAGTCTGTTCATTGTCTTCCTCATTTTCATTATTAATTAATTCTGCTTTAAATTTAATTTTTTCATTTTTTGTTTCAATTGAACT
>QILJ01000379.1 GCA_003233295.1 Ignavibacteria bacterium
GCTTGAAGCGAACGGTTGATTACTCCATTAGAAATACTTCTGCATTGATCTAATCTGTGATGAACGTCTTTTTCAATTTGGTCTAAGCCGGTTCCCGAAATTGAGTCATGCGGATGTGACTGCAGTAAATATTTCCAAGCCATATCTAAATAATTTTTCGGATATTCCTTGCCAAGTAGAAAAGCAATAACAGAATAAGGTTCTGCTTTACGCTGCAACTCTTGTTCAGCTAAAGCATTTTTTCTCTTCATATTTGTACGTGTAGAAGTTACATCGCCATATAAATGCTTTCTTGACCCCAATTGACGTGGAGTTCGGCGTTCACCCTTTAGCACAGTCAAGTTATCCCAGTCAACTGACTTCTTTAGTGCATCGATAAACTCAGGCAAACTGCTATGAAATATTTCATCATCGGTTAAATATTTAGCAGCTTCCTGCATCGTTTTCATTTCATAAACGTCAGGTTGTGTGCTATCCATTCCTTGCATACATGCTATGTTATTAGTAGTCGCATGTTTGGTTTCAATTTCTTTTAATTCCTGCATTGATTTTTTTACTGCATTAGAATCCAATTTCTTTATTGGATCGAGCAATATATGATGCCCCATGTGTTTACCATTTGCTGCAAGATGAAAAGGGAGTCCCTTTTCATCCCAATTATAATCACGTTCCAAAATTTCTTTTCCATAAACAGAAGGACGATAAACAGTAAAGAAAAAATTATAACGTGCATTCGAACCCATTCGTGACCCAAGAATTTGAGTACCATCAGCGCCTTCAAAAATGAACTCGGCAGGAACCTCTCCAGAATTAACTCCGTGATAGAAAAGAATCGTATCTATGTCAAAGCCTTTATAGATCTGCGGCATTTGTGATGCTTGCCCATAAGAAAAAGGAGAATAGCCAACCTTCATCGGTTCGCCATATTTTTTTGTAACCCTATGACCAATTAGTAAATTTCTAATTAGAGATTCACCATTGACCAAGTGCTCTTCCGGTAATGTGTACCATGGTCCAACTTGTAAACGTCCTTCTTGAATTCTTTTGCTAATCTCATCTTTTTTCTCGGGACGAATTGCTAAATAGTCTTCAACCGGAATTATCTGAGAATCGAGCAAATATGTTTTATACTCGGGATAATCGTTAAAGATTGTTAACAACTTATCCATAAACTCAACTAAAAACATTCTCGTTTCCTGAAAATCATATAGCCATTCTCTATCCCAATGAGTGTTTGTTATAAAATGAAACTTCAATCCTTTATCATTATCTTTTGCCACAATATTACCTTTCCACTTAAATTAAATTAAATTTTTGAAACCAACTTTAATGCATAAAAAAAAGGCCATTTCTAAATAAATAGAAATAACCTTTCCCGAAATATAATCTGTTTATTTAACTGAATCTACAACAAATTTTGAATCCTTTAATATTTTTAGCTCTCCGTTTTCATCAAACCAAACTTTTGATGCTTGATCAAGACTATATTTTTCCTCTGGAGATAAAACTCGTGGATAGCGCGTCAACGGCTTTATAGGAATACCTCGTTTGCTGATCAAGTATTTCACTCCCATCGGATGAACAGAACGCTGCGCCATTTCCATTCCACAAAGGATACCATTCAGTTCATCGGCAGTTGGATCACCTTCAAGTCCCCTTTTTAATACTTCAAGTTCAAGATCCGGGATCCAATTCGCTGCAATATTCATTGAACCGGGTGAGCCTAATTTAACCGCCTCTAACATGTAAGGAACATTTGCCTGTAAAAATGAAAGATTAGTATCCCTTGTAATTTCAATTATCTTTTTGATTCTATCGAGATTACAGCTTGTTTCTTTGTATGCAAAAAATCTTCCAGTGTTTGTGAGAACCTTTACTAAATCAAATCCCAGATTATAAGAACGAGGAACCGGGCATTCATATATGCCAAGTTTGGCGTCGGTTTTTTCAACAATAGTTAAATAGTACTTCTCAAGTTCCTCATCCGTATTATGAAAAGTTGGTACTGTAAGCATAACTATTTCAGCACCGGCATCTGCTGCTTTCTTAATAAATTCTATATGCTCATCAACATTATTACCAAAGTTCCCTGTTGCTACAACAGGAAATTTTCCATCTACAACTTTTAACGCTTCAGTAATTAATAATAATCGTTCATCATCTGTTAACTCAAACATTTCACTAGATTGGCAATTTGCATAAACTCCGCCAAGATCTAATGATGAATACCACTCAAGCATTTTCCTATATCCGTCAATGTCAATAGAAAGGTCATCATTATAGGGAGTTATTAAAACAGGCCAAACTCCTTTATACTTTTGATTGCTCTTTTCACTCATTTGTGACTCCCTTAATTAAGTGTTCGTTTTATTTCAATAAGCTTTTTCATTACACCAAACAAACTCTCTTGATGATCTTTCACTCCAAATGCATCATGCAGAGTTTTATACAACTCATAAATTTGAGAATAAGTTTCATGCTCTTTTTCATTCGGAGTATAATCCTTATCCTTTACTTTACATACCCTTGATTGAATTTCTTCAATACTTTGAAAACCCTCTTTATCTTTCATTGCAACAAAACCACCAATAATTGCAGCGCCCATTGCAACGGTTTGTCCGCTTGCAGCAACGTCCATTGGTCTTCCTAAAATATCTGCATATATCTGCATTACCATTGGATTCTTTTCAGCAATGCCGCCGCAGTTAACCAGTTTATCTATCTTTATTCCGTATTCTTCCATCCTTTCAATTATCATCAGAGCGCCGAAAGCAGTTGCTTCAACTAAAGCGCGGTAGATTTCATAATCTTTTGTGTGAAGTGTTTGACCAAGAATCAATCCGGTCAAATTGAAATCTGCCAATACATTACGGTTACCATTGTTCCAATCTAGTGCGAGCAAACCAGACTGACCGGCTTTTAATTTTTCCGCTTTCTCGGTTAATACATTATGATAATCACCATCTCGGTTCAGAACATTGGAGACAAACCAATTGAATATATCACCCACAGCAGATTGACCCGCCTCAATACCAATATAACCCGGGAGAACTGAACCATCAACAACTCCGGCAACACCTGGAATATTTTTAATTTCTTTATCTTTTGGCGATGCCATTATATCGCAAGTTGATGTACCAATGATCTTTACCAGCACTCCTTCGCCAACACCGGAGCCAATAGCGCCTATGTGAGCATCCAAAGCACCGACTGCGATTGGGGTTCCTTCTTTCAATCCAAACTTCTCTGCCCATTCTGAGGAAAGAGTTCCCATAGTCTCATCAATTGTATACGCTTCATCGCTTAATGTTTTTCTTAGTTCAACAAATTCAGGCGCTAATTTTCCTAAAAATTCTTCATCCGGATATCCGCCCCATTCTTTACTGTACATTGCTTTATGCCCGGCAGCGCAGACATTTCTTTTTAGATCGGAAATATTTGTTATTCCTGCAATTGCCGCTGGAATGTAATCCGAACACTCAAGCCAAGTAAAGGCTGCATCGAAAACTGTTCTATCAACATTGTAGCAATGAAGTATTTTTGAGAAGAACCACTCTGATGAATAAGCGCCGCCGCATTTTGCAATATATTCAGGACGAATTTCAGCGGAAAGTTCCGTTATTTTTTCCGATTCCTCTATTGACGAATGATCTTTCCATAACCACGCTTGAGCATTAAGATTATTTTTGAATTCATCCTTCAAAGCTAAAGGCACTAAATCTTCATCAACAGGAATGGGAGTTGAACCGGTAGTATCAACACCAATGCCCGCAATTTCATCAACAGAAATATTTTTACTTATCGCTTCGGTTACTGCTGCTTTAACTGCAATTTCCATGCTTTCGAGATAATCACCGGGATACTGTCTTGCTACAAGCGGATTGTTTTCATCCAGAAGGATCCCACTATTTCCGTTCTTGTAGTTTGAAACCGAGCTGGAAATCTCTTCTCCATTAGTTAAATTAAGTACTAATGCTCTAACAGAATTTGTTCCAAAATCTATACCAAGTGCATATACATCGTTCATGAAAATTAATCCTGATTACTTGTTTTTAATTTCTTAATAGTCATCCATGATTTTATTATCATTCCAGCCCCAATTGCACACAAGATTAATCCCGCTACAAGATTGGTCATTTCCCCAATATACGTGTTTGTATGAGTGGTTGCTATCAATATCACAATTCCAAAGAAAAGGATAAAAACACCGAGAGCATTATTGATCTGTGCACTTTTTTCTTTTGCTTTATCTTCTTTAGTCATCATCTTTCCTTAAAACATTAAAATAAATAGTATGTATAATATAAAACAGCCATTACGGCTAATGCCCATATTTTAAGATTCATCCACCAGTGTCTGTTTTCAACTTCAATTCCTTCGAATATATATTCGTTTGGAATAATTATGATAAGCAAACCAATCAATATAAAAAGTCCGTAAAAGAACCATTTTGCAGATTCAACTGATACTCCAGCTAACCAATCAAAATTTAACATTTATCACTCCAATTATTATTTACTATCTGCTTTATGAACTTTATATACTAAACCATCCAATTTGTCAGCCGAATATGGTTCGGTAAAGAAAGTAACAACTATTGTAACTATAAACGCTAATACAAATGACCACCAGGAAACATAAAGGAATGGATCTTCTATAGTAAATATCGATTCGCTAAATAAATTCAGATAAAAGGCGAATGCTATACCAATCACTAAGCCCGATAATCCACCCCACTGCGTTGCCCTTTTCCAAAAGATGCCTAATAATAAAATTGCGAATAATGGACCTTGGAAGAATGATAAGAAAGTCTGTATCGCCACGTATATTCCGGGATAAAGACTACTAATCGGAGCCGTGGCAACACCTATGACTAACAAAGCAAGTGTAGTCAACTTACCGACTAGAAGATAATGTTTATCTTCAGCATTCTTTTTTATAAACGGCTGGTAAATATCTTTTGTAAAAAGTGTTGCGGTTGAATTGAGCATTGAATCGACACTTGACATTAAACCTGCAAAAAATGCAGAGAACATTAATCCTATTAATCCGGGCGGTAGTATTTTTTTTATCATCATTGGTAAAGCTTGATCACCATCTTTCAAATCAGGAAAGAGAATAATAGCGACAAGCCCTGGAAATAAAACTAATAACGGGATGAGCATCTTAAGTCCGGAAGCAAAGATCATACTTGCTTTCGCATGCCATTCATTTTTTGCAGTCAAACAACGCTGAACGATTGCTTGATTACCGATCATATATGCATTTGCCATAACAAATGTAAGTCCAAATAATATACCTGTCCAAGGGAACGGAGTATTCGAAGTAGAGGGTTGGATCAAATCAAAATGCCTCGCATATTCCGGACCAAGCGCATATATTTTTTCTACCAATGCATCCCAGCCGCCAATATAATAAAAACTCAAGAATACGAGAGTAAAACCTCCAACAAACATTATAATCAGCTGCACAACATCTGTCATTACTACTGCTGTAATTCCACCGAAATATGTATATAAACCCACTACCGCAGCAGTTACGAATATTGAAAGCCAAATCGGCCATCCCATCAGAACATTCAGTAATACAGCGCTTGCCCAAAAGAGGACTCCCAGATCTACAGCAAAGAAAACTATCCAAGTAACAGAAGCAGCTGTTCTAACATATTTATTATATCTTCTCCCTAAGTATTCCGGAATAGTGTACATTCCGCCTTTCCAGAAATAAGGAATAAAAATGAAAGCGGCAAGAAGCATAGCAGGAACAGATCCAATCCAATCGAAATTCCCTACCGAAATCCCATATCTATAAGCTTGTCCGGAAACACCCACAAAATCGAGCGCCCCGATATCAGAAACTACAATTGACATCCCAATTGCCCAGAACGGTAAACTTCTTCCACCGAGAAAGTAGTCTTCTGAAGTATCAACAAATCTTTTGAAGTAATATCCTAACAGTAGAATACCTATCAAATATGCTATCACAACAAAATAATCTATTCCAGCAAGCATATAGTATTTCTCCTAATTATTCACAAAAATTATAACTTTTAGCTATGCTCGTTTAATCTTTGATACAAAGCCAAAAGGAAATCTCTATTATCAGCAGACAGATATTTCATTGTCCCGCCCATTCTGCTGAAAGTTTTTAAGTATCTTAAATAGTAAGCCGGATCTGTGGCAGGCGGTTCACCGTCAGCCCAATCCCAAGTACTTTTTGCTAAATCAACAATAAGCATATAATGATTATCAATGTGCTGTCCCTTCTGAATATGAACATTCTGTGACATGGAAAGGGATTTTTCGAATATCATCGGTGACATTACAGCAGAACCAACGGACATGTAAACACCATTTTCGAGTTGATTGATTTGATTTGCAAAAGTTAAAAAATCACGCAATGCTGTTCTTCCGATAGCAGCGCCGTGATTAAGCGGATGAGTATATATAATATCATGTCCGATCATCGGGTGCCCCGTAAATGGGATGTGTAATCTGTATGCAGCAGCTTGAACACAATATTGTTTATATGGAAACGGTATTTCCATCCAGCCGGATGGAAGATCAAACTTTTTTATTGTATCTAATAAATCCAATGCAGCAGCAGTTTTTTCCGGGTTTGAATAATAATCTTTTACGATCTGATCAATTTCTTCCTCAGTTGGAATTTTAAGACCGCCGTTTTCTATCATACTGCCAACCGATTCTCCATAACCTTTATCCTCAAATGCACCTACTACTAACGCAAGATTGATGTATTTACCCGTTTCGTCCCAGATACCAAACTGTCCCATATTCACATTAGCTTTAACATCTTCACTACTTACACCTTGATAAGCAAATTCCCAATCATGGATAATTCCGGCGCCGTTTGTTGCCAAATGTGTGAGCCATCCTTCTTCCATTAATTTAATTATTGTAGGAGCCATGCAATTTTTTATTGTATGAGCCCCCATGGTTAACATTACCGGTGCATCTTTTTCTTTAGCCTTTATGATCCGCTCAACTGTATCGTTAACAATTTTGTTAAATATCTCTGAATCATTAGAAGGTTTTTGTGTAATCGGGATTTGATCTTTTTCAATGTTGACTTTGTTATATCTTTCGGAAAGAGGTTTAACATTTAACCTAGTTCTATCAAATCGAGGATACGGCATAAATTTCACCTAAATCATTAAGTTTCAAGTAATTAAGTTAGTTTTTGAGTGTGTTTATATTCTTAGACAAACGAATGACACAATCGATTGTCTAATTTATAATTACTATATGGAATAGTCAAGTTAAATTTCATTTTTAATGTAAAATAATCAAACTTAAATTTTATAATTACATTTTGAT
>QILJ01000447.1 GCA_003233295.1 Ignavibacteria bacterium
CCTCCCGAATAATGCATTTAGCTTTTCTTCCCTTGACTTTATTGATGCCAAGATCGGATTTGTAATAGGTTCCCCTTCTTATAAAACAACAGATGGAGGACTTACTTGGCAGGAAATGACATTTCAATCAAGTCCAACTGACATTTTTATGATAGATGCACAAATAGGATTTGTTTCAAAATATAATCCTACCACTGGCGGAGGTATTTATAAAACTGAGAATGGTGGTGATACCTGGACATTATACACAGGAACTATATCAGAGCCTCTTTCAAGTATATTCTTTACATCTCCCGATACTGGTTATGCATGCGGTGGCATTTATTCACCACCATCTGGTCCCACATCTTATATCGTTAAAACAACAGATGGAGGAAATTCATGGTTTGAACAGGATTCTGAATTTGGTTTCTACTTATTGGCAATTCATTTCGGATCAAAATCGAACGGAATGGCAGTAGGTCTTCAATCAATTGTTGGAACGGATAATGAAGGTGGAGTTACTTCCGTAAATGAACTGGGTTTGCATGCCCCTTCTGATTTTACGCTTTTTCAAAACTACCCAAATCCGTTCAACCCAAGTACAAAAATACAATATACCATCGCAAAGTCTCCCCTCCTTGGAGGGGACGGATGGCTCGCCCGTCCGTTAGGCGGGGGTGGGTTGGTTACCCTGAAAGCATACGATGTTCTCGGACGAGAAGTTGCAACACTAGTAAACGAAAATAAAAAACCCGGATATTATGAAGTTCAGTTTAATGCTTCAGGACTAACGAGCGGAATTTATTTCTATACATTGCGAGCGGAAGGTTTTATACAAACTAAAAAGATGATACTTCTACGTTAAGATTTCCTTCAGTGCGTTGGTCTTTGGAGATTAGGATTTTATGGAGTTATTAAAAAATAATTGTGAACTATGATTAATGAAACAACTAAAAAGGAGATCAAAATGTTTAAAACACATCTTATAATATTAGCAATAACATCATTGTTGTTTTTTGTGGCATGTAGTGAAAACTCTACAGAGCCGAAAGATGATATTAAACAAAATACAAATGTATCCGGGACTGTAACTGATATTGAAGGTAATGTCTATAAAACTGTTAAGATTGGCAGCCAATGGTGGATGGCTGAAAACTTAAAAGTAACCAAATATAGAAACAACGAAACAATCTCAAAGATAACAGATAATTCTGAATGGCAGAACCTATCGACCGGCGCATTCTGTAGCTATGAAAATGATGATGCTAATATTAAAGTATATGGCTTGTTATACAATTGGTTTGCGGTTAAACGCGATTTAGCACCAAAGGGCTGGCATATTCCTTCAGACGATGATTGGAAAGAATTGGAGATGTATCTCGGAATGAGTCGAGCTTCAGTTGATACAATTTTTCAACGAGGTTCTGACGAAGGTGGTAAACTAAAAGAAACTGGCACAACATATTGGCAAAGTCCTAATAAGGGTGCTACAAATGAGATCAACTTTTCTGCACTTCCAGCAGGTTTCCGCAGCCGTTTTGGTCAGTTCGGTTACATTGGAGCTAGTTCAACTTTTTGGTCTTCAACAGCGTACAATATCAACGACCCTTGGTTGCGCACCTTGGGTAACACTGTTTCTACAATTTTACGTGAAAGAGTATATGGGCAAAACGGCTCCGGTTATAGCGTTCGCTGCGTAAAGGATCGATGATCAAACCCAAATTTTGTATTAGATTTATCCGCCAGTGGCGGGGAAACGTTAATGCAAAATCGAAAAAGCTGGAGTAAAGCATGGCAACTTTATAATTTTCACCATTTAGGTATCATCCCAACTCCAGCTAAGTCGGGGTTATTAGCTCACAACTGTTTTGAACATCATCGTTTTTTTTCTATTGCACAATCTCGGTTAAACATGAAATATTACAATTGACAGAGTTAAATGAAATTTTTATTTAAATTTTTGATGCTATCTTTTTTTATTTCTTATGAGCTAATTCTAATCACTTTTGCGCATGTAATGGTATTAGGAATAAATATTGTTGAAAAACCGGAGAAGTTTCCATGAGAAATCAATTCAAATTACAAGCTATATTATCAATTGTTCTTTTTATCCTGCTGCAATTAAATATTACCGCCCAAAATGAACTTCCTCTAATAGAGAGTAGTAGGAATTATGAAGAATATGATAATAGTGAAGATGTTTTACCAGAAAATCTTAAACAGGCAATAAATAAAGAGTATTTTAAAAATCGAATAGACAAATATCCAATTGATTCGCACTCAAGTATTATTACATCTCTATCTACAACAGACTTGATTGATAGTGTTGTTTATGTTAACGACGGAATTGAATATAAAGAATACTACACCTATGATAGTGAAAACAAAAGACTAATATCTTTAAAAATAAAGAAACCAATTTCCAATACAAATTGGGAAAATGACTTCCGCTACACCAGCACATATGATGACAATAATACTTTGATAACTTATTTAAAAGAGAAATGGAATGGAAATTGGATAAATTATCGGCTATCAACATATACTCGAGATGGTACTGGGAATACTTTAACTAATTTATATCAAAAATGGGATAGCAGCGTAGGAATATGGATAAATAGTTCAAGCGGGATATACACTTATGACGGAAATGGAAATAGACTGACATCTTTAACTAAACATTGGAATAGCAACACAGGAGTGTGGACAAATTATTGGAGTGCAACATATACTTATGATGGAATTGGGAATTTGTTAACCTTTTCGGATAAGGACTGGAATAGCAGCAAAGGGATCTGGATTAATCATTGGCGCAGAACTTATACCTATGACAGCGGTGGAAATTTGTTAACTTTTTTAGCTGAAACCTGGGAAAACATTGCCGGAATATGGGAACCAACTGGGCTGACTACTTACACATATAACGATAGCGGAAATTTACTAACTGATTTATCGGAAAAATGGGATTCTGATGCTGAAATTTGGGTTAACAATGATCGCGAAACTTACACTTATAACAACAGTGAAAATATGTTATCAGATTTTTCTGAAAAATGGAATGTTGATTCCAGTAAATGGGTAAATGATAAACGATACACTTACACCTATGATAATAGCGGTAATATACTAACTGATTTTTTTGAAGACTGGAGAAACAATACATATTGGAAGAAGGGTCCGCTTACAACGCACACCTACGACAATAATGATAATTTACTTCTTTCTGTAACAGAATACTGGAATATCGATGATGAAATATGGTGGGAAAGTTTGCGGAGATATTATACTTATAATAGCAATGGAAATCTGATTCACTCTAAAAGTGAAGCATGGTCTGAAGTTGGATGGGGGGCTTTTAGCCAGGTAATTGTAATAAATAATAATAGCTATAATTATGAATTCGTTTATGAGGAGCTAAATGCATATTATAGTTCTGTTACATCTGTTGATAATTCTGGAGCTAATGAAATAAATAGTTTTTCTTTATCTCAAAACTATCCCAACCCTTTTAATCCAAGTACAACAATTAGCTACTCATTGCCTCAAAGTGGATTTACACAATTAAAAGTATATGATATGTTGGGACGTGAAGTTGCAAAATTAGTTAATAAAGAACAAGCAGCAGGAAATTACAATGTAGTGTTTGATGCTTCACAGATTTCAAGCGGAATATATTTTTACCATTTAAGGGCAGGACAAAACTTTGTGCAGTCTAAAAAGATGGTTCTTTTGAGATAAGGAAATTAAGAAGTATCCATAGAATCAAGTAGTTGTGCAATTAAGATACATATTTTTATTAAATGACAAATAGGATGGAATTATGAAAACATATAAACTGATATTTTTCTCATTAATGATATTTACTTTTAATTCCTCAATCATATTTTCACAACGGAGAGATTTTCTTGAAGTTCCAAATGAGCAATTGAATAAACCAATTTATAATCTTGAAATGAAAATTGATAATAGATATTCAAAAGGGAAAAGATCCAGGCTTAATGTAACAAAAATGTCACAATTGGTTCACTTTAACTCGACTTCTGTTCTTGATAGCGTTTTAGTAAATAGCAGATATGGCAAAAATAAATATAGTTACACTTATAATGCTGTTGGCAAAATAACTTTGGTGTTTAGGGAAGACTCTACTGAAAGCGGGTGGACGAATGATAGCCAAACAACTTACACTTATGATTATAACGAGAATATGACTTCGCAGTTATTTGAGTACTGGGATGGTAATCTATGGGTAAAATCTTATAGATATACTTACACTTATGATTCCAGCGAAAATATGACTTTGATGTTATATGAACAAAGGGTTGAAATCAAATTGACTAATGATAGTCGAGTTACTAGTACCTATGATTCCAACGGAAGTATACTTACAAATTTATACGAAATATGGAATGGAACCCAATGGGTAATTCTTGAGAGATATACTTTCAATTATGACTCCAAAGGTAATGAGACTTTACAAATAATTGAAAGATGGGATGGTAGTATATGGAATAATTTTAAGCGGGATACATTTACATATGATTCCAATAACAATTTAATTTTACATCTTACCGAATATTCGGGTGATGATACATGGGATAATTATAGTCAAACTTCTTATACATATGATTCCGATGGGAATAAAACTTCGGTATTAAAAGAAATGTGGTATAGTGAATGGTGGAATGATTCTCGAACAACTTACACTTACGATTCCAATGGAAATATGACTTTGGAATTAAGTGAGTGGTATGGAGAAGATAGTCTATGGCTGAATGATAACCGAATGACATACTCATATGACTCTAATGACAATATGACTTTTGCAATGTACGAATACTGGGGAAATGAGCAATGGAACAATTCAACACGAAGCACTTACACCAATGACTCTAAAGGAGATGTAACTTTTGTTTTAAATGAAGAGTGGGATGGAAGTCTATGGATATTGTCAGATAACTCCTTTTCCTTTTATGATTCTTTTGGTATAGACTTTAGTTTTTATGGTTCGGAAATAAAATTGTTTTATAATATGCTTACAGATATTACAGAAGAAATATTAAATATTACAAAGTTTTCTTTATCACAAAATTATCCAAATCCATTCAACCCAAGTACAACAATAAATTATTCAATACCACAAAGTGGTTTTGTGCAGTTAAGTATATACGATATGCTTGGGCAAGAGGTCACAAATTTAGTGACTAAGGAACAGTCAGTTGGAAATTATAATATTGTATTCAATGCTTCCGGTCTAACAAGCGGGATTTATTTTTACAGGCTGCAAAGTGGAAATTTTATTCAGACAAAAAAGATGATATTACTCAGATAGATGCTGAGTACTAATCACGACCCCGATTTTTGGGGTCGGCTCCTAAATAATCCTAATATCATCATCACTTATTATGCAGCAAAATCGTTTCCAACTTTTCCAGTTGGAATCCCGATTGATCAGAACAATCGAGCAAGTATTTACTCAGCATAAATAATCTCGTTACTAATTCCTTAATTTGAGAATTATCAAGGGGTTCGTGCGAAAGATACTTAACAAAAGAAATACTAAGTATCCATTCGGATAATTCTTCAAATGCTTCTTTGCTGTAATACCAAACATCCTCGAAGTAATTCACATTCAGATACAATCTAACATAATCGTCATTGAAAAGAGTTTTTATATAGCTGGATTTCTTTGTGGAAATGTATTGCGATATTTCTTTTTGAGATTTCAGAGATAAAAATTCGTCAAGAACAAAATCATCGTTAAATAAGTTATTCTCGAAGTCCAGAATTACTTTTAGCAGAATGGTCAATCTGTATTTATCACTCTCCCCTCTTCCAAGTCTATCCAAAATATTTTTAGCAGACCTGGATAAAATTCTTTCTCTTAAATAGAAGTAAAGATCATTATTCTTATTTATTACTTCATCCAGACTTCCAATGACAAGCCAGATTATATATATAATCAAGTTCTCACGGTAGTTAGCTTCTGCCGAGAATACAATGAATTTCATTCCCTCTTTCGAGAGTTTCTTTTCTTCCGGGAATTCGCTGATCAAGATCAGATTCAGTTTATGAAGTGTATTTAGTTTTTCAATAAATTCGTTTTGATACTTTTTCATATCGATCTTCAAGTTAAAGTGATCGCTAAGAATTGTTAAGAACTCCACATACCTTTCCGAAATAGATTGCGGGTCATATTCTTCATCTTCTCTTGAATCTATTTTATTGATAAGCCATTTGGAGCATTTCTCAATCTGTTTTTCGTTAAAGATGTTTTCAAAAGCTGAATATATCGGGGATAATTTTTTGTCTTCAATTGCTCCGGTAACACTGTAAATTCCCTGCCCGTTCAGTTCATCACAGAGTTGATGATAATCACCGCTGCTGTCATAAACCTCAGTGAAGTTAAGAAATACTTTGTGTTCAAAGCCATTCAGTTCAAAATAAAATCCATTTTGTATCACATCAGAGCCGCGGAAAATATGCTCAAGATTTGTGATCATATCCCTTGCAATGTAGTACAGACCGTAATCCCCTTTAATTCCTAGACTTTCTGAGACATTTATTTCTTTTATTATTTTCTCTTCTTCATTTATCTTTACAAGTTTCGGAGTTGATCTCTGAAAATTTCCATAAACTCTGTCGAATTTATTATTATATATCATTAATGAATTTTCATTACCGTAAGCATTTGTATAAACAAAAATATTATCATTAAGATTACCGAACTCATCATAGAAATCGTAAAACCAGAAGTTCTCAACTTCCGAGAAGAGATATCTCTTACGTGTTAGCGGGAATATCTCTCTTTCATGTCTTTCAACAAGCCACTGTTTCGGTTCTTCATTATAGTAGGCTCGCTGATATTCCATCCCGTATTTTTCTGTGAATCCCTCAATCTGACCATGTGCAAACATCGGCAGACCGGGAAGCGTTATCATCATCATCAAAACGCCGAAGTACTTATCATCGGTACCGAACTGCTGTATAGCCGTTTCCTCATCCGGGTTGCTCATGAAATTCACATACCGTTTTAATATCTCCGGCTCAAATTCTAAAGTGTTGTATATCAGTTCACGGTATTTATCATTCTCTTCTTTCATCAGCATATGCATGAAAGCAGAGTTATACACCCTGTGCATTCCAAGTGTTCTAACAAAATAACCTTCCATTAACCAGAATGCCTCAGCTAATAAAAGTGTATGCGGCATCTCTTCATTGATCCTATCAACCACCTCGCGCCAGAATTCAACAGGAAACATTTCATCAAACTGCGCCCTAGTCATTGCATGGTCTGCCCGCGATGGGATAT
>QILJ01000033.1 GCA_003233295.1 Ignavibacteria bacterium
CTTTTTTGCTTTTAAAAAATCTGAGGGAAAATATGGAAAAGTATTCTACTTACATAATCTTCTCCGAGGTAAAAAACTTACACTATATCGGCAGCACATCTAATCTTAATGACAGATTAAATAGTCACAACTCCAATATAATTGTTATTATTTCTTCAATACTATTTATTAGTGAAACAATTCAAAGTATAGCAATAGAATATGCTGTGAATATCCTGTTATCAAAATGGAAAAACTGGTCAGTTTTTTAGTACCTGCTATATTTTAAAAATAATAGCAATTATTTTTTTTATTTTGTAACCCAATCAAAAAAAACAGATTAGTCTAATAATGAAAATAAAATCAAAAATTTTTATCCTACTTTTACTTAACGGATTCATTCAGGGAATGGTTTCCGGCACAAATTACGAAGAAGTAAATTACACTTATTACGGTGACCATGCTTATTCAGACTGGATACAAAAAGAAATAGATACACCAAATCCATTAAATATTCCTCCTCGACCGGAAGACGCAATGACCGGTTCGGAATTTATGCAAAGTGTAATGAACTTAACTTTTGAAGAAAGAGAGGATAGAATATTTGAAGAAATATCAAAAGGAAATATCCCAGATTTCTTACGAACACTAACCACAATAGAATCTAATTTTAGTGATGCTGACGGCGTTGTTCACAAAGTAAATTACGAGGTGATGCCCGATTATTTGGCAATAGGTTCTGATGAAGATTTTTGCAGAATTCCCATGGGTCCAATAACCGCACAAAAACTAGCAGATCTGTTTGGTGCAGCAATGCCTACAAGAAAACTTGTTGACAATATATACGTTAATTCCGAAATAAAACTTGCACCTGTAACTTACCCTTGGAGTGACGAAAGTGTTAAGGTATCAAAGTTTGTTCAACACAATAGCGATATCGAAGATCAGCGCAGAGCTGCTAATGCAGTATTGGGGCAATTAGTGGGAGGCATAAAGAAAGATGTCGTTTTGAGCAACAGGATCGTTGATCCTTCGAAACCAAATCATGTTGTAATTTATGGATGGCATCAATTGAATGGAGAGCCAATCCAACCGCTCTACAACGGACATTTAAATACTTATGTTGATTACAGTCACGGTATAAGATTTATCAATAGTGAAATGCTCATTGATGATAGCTTGGCTATATATCAGAATATTTTAATGGATGACAGACTTTATAAGATTTTGAGTGATGAAACTGGCACAATGGAACAACCAAGCTATCTGAAGATTCCAGGTATTCCGGATAAACCAAGATCATTTGGTGTTATCAATTCCGGTTCGAATAGTTTAAAAATTCTTTTAGAACCCGATTCAAATGTAATATCGTATAAAATATATTTGAGCAACAATGGAATTGATTTTAACGAACCAATTGAATTGTCCGCCGAGAATTTAACGATTAGTGATCTGTCGGAAGATTCAATTTACTATTTAAAATTAAAAGCTATTAATCAAATAGGTGAATCAGGATATACTGAGGTATTAGCTGGGATTCCCTCTTCGAATGTGGCATTAAATCTACTAATCGTAAATGCCTTTGATAGAAGTACGGACGGAAATACGTATGATTTTATTCGTCAACATGGATCAGCATTTTATTACAACTCAGTTAATTTTAACTCAGCAACTAATGAAGCGATCATAAACGGACTTTTTTGATTACATCCTCGGGGAAGAAAGCACTGCTGATGAATCATTTAGCAGCACAGAACAATCAATAGTTTCTAATTATTTGATAAACGGTGGTAACTTACTTGTAACTGGTAGTGAAATAGCATGGGACCTTGATCATAAAGGTACATCGAACGATAAATATTTTATACGAAATTTTTTAAAGATGCAATTTGCAGCTGATGCTCCGTATAACAGTTCCAGCACATATTACGAAGTGGAATTAGTGGAAAACGATTATATTCATAATCCTACTTCCTTTTTCTTTGATAATGGTTCACATGGCACTTACAATGTAAAATGGACAGATGTTATTTTGGAATCTCAAGGCAGTACGGGCTTTATTAAATATGCTGCGTTGGATACACAAAATGGTTATGCGGGTTTATTGTTTGAAGGCATCTTCCCCGGTGGAGATGAACCTGGTAAAATAGTTACGCTCGGGTTTCCTTTTGAAACAATATATCCTGAAAACACTCGAAATATTTTTGCATCTGAAGTATTGGAATTCTTTGATTCTCCGAACAGTGTATCTCAAACAACAGTGGTTCAACCACCAGCTCATTATCATCTATCTCAAAATTACCCCAATCCGTTCAACCCGACAACAAAGATCAACTATTCAATAGTAAAGCAAAGTCATGTAACTTTAATGGTATTTGATCTCCTTGGAAGAAAGGTAGCAACTCTTGTTAATAAGGTACAACCTCAAGGATATTATGAAGTAACATTTGAAGCTTCATCAGTCAACTCACAACCATCAAGTGGTGTTTACTTTTATAGAATTCAAGTTGTTCCAATGGATAGACAGACTGATAGTTTTGTGGATACAAAGAAAATGATGTTTTTGAAATAAAAGAAATGCTAATAATACTCCTTTCTTTATAGAGTAAAAGTACTAGTAAAAAACATTCAAAATAGATTTAGTGACTGCACAACTTAATCAAAAAGATTATTACAACAATTTAAAAAGATTTACTCACCAACAATCATCAATCCAAATGCATGTATATTCAATTTTTCCTAGATAACAATCATATAAACCCCCGAAGCCAATGCTGTCCCAATGATTGGACCAACAATTGGGATCCAAGAATATCTCCAGTCACTATTACGCTTCCGTGGAATAGGAAGTAGTGCATGCATTATTCTCGGACCAAGATCTCTAGCCGGGTTAATTGCATATCCGGTAGTTCCTCCGAGCGAAAGACCAATGGAAAAAACAAGTAAAGCAACAGGGAGTGCATCCAACGAACCAATTCCAACTTCAGGCGCAGCAATAAACAGGACACCAAAAACCAAAACAAAGGTTCCAATGATCTCTGATAAAAGATTATTAACCGTTGATCGAATTTCCGGAGCAGTACAAAAGCAAGCCATTTTCAGATCTTCATTTTCTGTAATAGCAAAATGATCTTTGTAATGAATCCAGACAATAGTTGCGCCTAAAGCAGCGCCAATTAACTGTCCTAAAATATAAACCGGTACATCAGCCCATGGGAATTTACCTACTAATGCCAACCCAATAGTTACGGCTGGATTGATATGCGCTCCGCTGATTGATCCCATAGCAAAGACTGCTACGAAAACAGCCATTGCCCATCCGAAAGTTATCACTATCCATCCGCCAGAATTTCCCTTAGTGTTTTTCAAAACTACGTTTGCAACAACACCATTACCAAGAATAATTAAAAGCATAGTTCCAATAATTTCACCAGCAAAAGGGACCATCTTTTCTCCAGTTTATTTTATAATTGATTTGTTCTTTTTTACTTTAGCCAATTTTTAGATCTGTTAACTGCTTTGTTCCAATTGTTCAGCAATTCTTCCGTTTGCTCTGAGGACATTTTAGGTTCGAACTTTTTATCAATCTCCCACTGATCGGCAATATCCTCATGTCCATCCCAATAACCAATTGCAAGTCCGGCAAGGTAAGCCACACCCAAAGCAGTAGTCTCAGAAATTTTCGGACGAATAATTGGAATTCCAAGCAAATCGGACTGAAACTGCATCAGAAGATTATTTGCAGTAGCACCGCCGTCAACACGTAATTCGGTCACTTTTAACCCGGAGTCTGATTCCATCGCTTTAAGGACATCCGCGGTCTGGAATGCAATTGCTTCAAGCGCGGCACGCGCAATATGTCCGGCTGTTGTACCGCGAGTAAGCCCGAAAATTGATCCGCGTGCAAACTGATCCCAGTGCGGAGCGCCCAATCCGGCAAAAGCAGGTACAAAATAAACGCCGCCATTATCATCCACCGACTTTGCCAATTCCTCAACTTCTTCAGATGACTTAATAATTCCAAGACCATCCCTCAGCCATTGAACAACAGCGCCTGCAATAAAGATGCTTCCCTCTAAAGCGTATGTTACTTTACCATCAACTTCCCACGCAATTGTGGTAAGCAGATTATTTTTGGATGCAATCGGTTTATCGCCGGTATTGAAAACCAGAAAACCTCCCGTTCCGTATGTGTTCTTCAACATTCCGGGATTTGTACACATCTGACCAAACAATGCAGCTTGCTGATCTCCGGCAATACCAGCAATTGGAATTGATACGTTGAATAAAGAAGGTGATATTTCCCCATATACTTCACTTGATGATCTTACTTCCGGCAAAAGTGATTTTGGGATATCCAGAAGTTCAAGAATTTCATCATCCCATTCTTTTTTATGAATATTAAAAAGTAGTGTTCTACTAGCATTTGTAACATCAGTAATATGTTTAGCGCTATCGGTTAGTTTCCAAATAAGCCAGCTATCAATTGTTCCAAAAGCGAGTTCACCTTTTTCTGCTTTTTCCCTTGCACCACTAACGTTATCTAATATCCATTTTATTTTTGTTCCGGAAAAATAAGCATCCAGTAAAAGACCGGTTTTTTCTTTTATCATTCCCTCAAAACCTTTTGCTTTAAGGTCGGAACAAAACTCTGATGTTCGACGATCTTGCCAAACAATAGCGTTATGAATAGGTTCTCCGGTACTTCTGTCCCAAATTACCGTTGTTTCTCTCTGGTTTGTAATTCCTACTGCAGCTATAGATTCTGCATGCAATCCGGCTTTTGTTATTGCTTCTATTATTACACCGGCTTGCGATGACCATATTTCGTTTGCATCGTGTTCAACCCAGCCTGGTTGGGGATAAAATTGAGTAAATTCCTTTTGTGCAACAGATTTAATGCTTCCCCGTTTATTAAAAATTATAGCTCTTGAACTTGTTGTCCCTTGATCTACAGCTAGAATAAACTGTTCCATGATATCCTTTATAATTTCTTACAAAATGATCTTGAAAACTTACTTTGATTCTATTACAAAAAGAAATGTGTTAAAATATATAATTATAATTTGATATTATCTTAACTAATTGGTAAGATAATATTTTACTTTACATACTTGCGAATAAGCTCTACCCATTTTGAGTATCCTTTACCGTTTGGATGAAGACCGTCCAAGGTATATTCTTCTTTCATCTTATTTTTTGAGTCAGCGAAAGCAGAAAAGAGATCGATATATTTTACATCGTTCTTTTTAGCCATTATTTTGAGACTATTATTAATAGAAATAATGCTATCAGTTTTGTTTGTGTGATTTTTAAAATATTCAAACTTATCGTTTACGGGTAAAATACTTTGGATATATATCTTTGTATTAGGGGTTTGACTCTTGATCGAATCTAAGATCTCTTGATATCTGTTCAGAATATATGATTTTGATTTTCCCTTTGATAGATCATTCACCCCGATCATTAAGAATATTTTACTCGGTTGTGATTCGGTAACTTCTTTCAATCGGTAAAGAATGCCATCGGTGACATCTCCGCTGATCCCCCTGTTTTTAACTCTTAGATCTTGGAATAACTCCGTCCACTGTCCGCTTGCGGTAATACTATTACCAACAAAAAGTATTTCATCTTTCGTATTAGGTAGTGCATCGTATATACTTTTCTTCGTGTAATAATGTCTTTTGAATTGCTGTTTACTGCTTCTACTTGTTTGAGCGAAAAAAGAAATATTGAATAAGAACATCATAACTAAAGCAATTGATAATATCTTTTTCATTTTCCAACTCTTATTATTTAATCAATTAGTCCTAAAGCTCTCTTGGGATTTATACTTGTTAATGTCTTAATTTTATCTTCAGTCATATTCAACTCTGAAGATAGGTTGCTCGCAGATTCTTTCATTGTTACAGCAGAACCGGCAAGGTTATTTCTTCCCGGATGTCTTACAATTTTATCTTCACCAACCTCAACTTCAATTACTCCAACTCTATACCTTCCTGGTGGTGCGCTTGCTGCTGCCATTGCATCTGTTACAACAACTGTTTTTTCATATCCAGTGCTCTTGAGATAATTTGATAAAGCAAAAAATGGTATATGATGACCATCGGCAATAAAACATATCCAAAGGTCATTGGATAGAGATAGTACACGCTCGATAATATTATCATGACGATCAATTACTTTCGGACATCCATTTCCAAGATGCGTGAACATCAATAAGCCTGCATCAATAGCTCCTTTTAATGTATCCAGCGAAGCATCAGAATGACCCGCCGAAACAATCACATTATTCTGATGCAGCATTTTTATAACAGAATATCCATCATCAACTTCCGGCGCTAGAGTTACTAGTTTTATCAACCCATCCCCCATATCAAGAATTTTGGACATCACTTCAACATCAGCTTTCTGTATAAATTTCTTAGGGTGCGCCCCTCTATAACCTTTAGTACTATTTAAGAAAGGTCCCTCGATGTGTAAACCGGTAATTACATTTTTTATCACCGAATCTTCTTCTCTGAATTGAAGAATATTTTTAATTCTCTTTTTCATCAAGTCCAGGTTATCAGTAATAAGCGTTGCCAGTATTCCTTCAACTTTATCTTCAACAAGTTTATCGCAAGCAAATCTTAAATTTTCAATAGCTAGATTTTCATCATTGAAATCAATTCCGGCATAACCGTTAACTTGTAGATCAAAGTATTTTTGTTCTTTAGTATTATTCATTATCACCTTCTAGTTTTAACACCTTTTCCCAAATTATTTTCTCTACTAAAATACTATTTTTAAGATTGTTATTTCTTCTTTTCAAAACAGCTTGATCGGGATACCTAATAGAACCGGGTCTCTCAGAAGAAACTCTTTTAAAGTTTTCTAAAGTCTCATTGATTAAATTTTGCTGGAAATCTTCATCTCCAAATTTAGTGGGCTCAATGGCAATAAACACTTGCGAAACCCCATATTCATCTTAAGAATTTTTCCCAAGATCGTATGTGGTTTTTCCTCCGCTTAAAATTGCAGCAACAATATCTAAAACAATTGATAACCCTGACCCCTTCCAAAAGCCAATAGGCATATTCTTTCCGCCATTTCTTATCTCTGCTGCATCCTTTGTTAAATTTCCCTCCTCATCGTAACCGCCGAACTCAGGAAGTTCTTTCCCTTGCCTAACATAACTTGCAATTGTTCCATATGAATATTGGCTCACAGCCATATCCAAAACCAGATGTCCCTTTTTCCTAGGAACTGCAATAACCAAAGGATTATTTCCAATTAAGTTTTCGCTGGAACCGTATGGCGGGATGATTGGAATTGTGTTTGTCCAAGCAATTAATATGAACCCATTATCAACTGCAATCCAACCATACGATCCGGCTCTAAGCCAATGATTTGTATTTTTTAACCAAACCGATACCATTTTTTGAAGCGATCTCCATTGCTTTGTTAGTGCAATAAAGAGCATTCAAAATTCCCACACCAAGCTTACAATCCAACTGACAAGTGATTTTCACTTACCACTTCAGGTTCTGCAGTTACTGATACATAACCCCTCTCAATATATTCAATCAGTGACGGTAGTCTATTTATACCATGGCTATTTATTCCATCAAGTGTTGAGTTGGCAATAACCTCAGCCGCCTTTTGAGCTTTATCAGTTTCCAATCCATTATTAATAAGAACTTCATAAATTGTATTTATAAGTTCTTTGTACGATACTTTTATAAACATTGGATCTGTCATGTCTTTAGTTCTGCATATTAATTTTAACCGTATAAACACAAGGTGTGCCGGTTCTGTCTGTCCCAAAAATTATCTTTGTCCCCTCCGGACTAAAATGAGGATGCGGATGAGACGGTTGACCGTTCCAGCTTGAATTGTGCCTAAAAAGTTTTTCCTCATTCAGAATTTTATCGCGGTCGAATGTCCACATAGTCAAGATCATTCCATTATTCTGATCAGCTACCCAATGACGATTATCTTTATAGATCTGAGAATGAGCCGGTCCGACTGGAACTTCAAACATAAAGTTATCACTGCCATCCGATAAACAAGAACCAAGATATTGCTTACCTTTTTTTATTCCAAATTTGTAGCGAGCAGAATATCCAATTCTCTTCCCATCATATGTCCAGAATTCATGTGTCCGATGAATTCCAAATTCTTGAGGAACTACAGGTCCACCATCAGTTCCATTAATATTCACCCACCAAATTCTTATTGGTGTATTACCAACAATTCCATTGCTTTCCTTACGGTACCGGTGCTGCCAAGCATATGATATTATGTTTACATCTGTTGGATTGGCTTGAACATGACTGATAATAAATCCATAATCAGGAGTGATCTGTTTAATGTTTCCATCTTTCAAATCGTATCTAAAGACTGCATACGGACCTGTACTGCAGTTTTCAGAAAAACCCGGATTTTTGTTTGTGGCAAAAACCAGATATTTATTATCAGCAGTAATTGTGAATGATTCAATTTTCATTGAATCTTCTCGCATCACAATACGGTTTTCAAATGTTTCTGTGTTTAGCGAATGGATACAATTGTCAACTTCATACCAAATTGTTTTATACTTTCGGATATACCAAGTCTTTCCACTAATGTCTTTCGTTTCATTCGTCATCTGCGTCATTGTTCCATCAACAAGATTAAGAAGAAACAAATTTGTTGCACCGCTTCTGTTTGAATAGATGATCACATTATTATCATCGATAAACGATTCAACGTTAAAATATAAAGGCCAACTTCTGTATTTATCACTTGTCCATTTTGTAATCTCGTTACCATATTCCTCATCAATCCAAGTTGTTTTTTCCGAGAACCAAACTTTTCCAACATAATCTTTATCTTCTTCGTAATTTTTATCTGAGGCAACCAAAATATTTTGTGTGAACACTACTACAATTATTGTTACAGTTATATTTCCCCAATTCATTGTATTATTTAATCTCCGCTTCCTTTCATAAGTTTATCAACTTCCACCGCACAGATAAATAAAGCGCCCAAACCACGAGGATCATTTGGAAATCTTTTTCTTTTCATGTAAAACTCTTCGTCATATCCTATGCCGGTTCCCCGGCAAATACCTTTTACAATACCATCATTAGAAATCTTTCTTGACATTGCTTCCCATCCCTCTAGAGCATAGTCTTTATAACTCTCATCTAACCAACCATTATTAACTCTAGCTGCTATAGCCATTGTGAACATAGAACTTCCCGAAGTTTCACCGAATGATTTCGGATTATTCAGAACTTGATGCCAAATTCCATCTACGCCCTGAAATTTAACTATGCCTCTGATAATTTTAATGTAAATTTTCATTATCCTATTGTAATTCTCACTATCCTTAGGCAGAAAACTAAGTGCATCGGTAACAGTCCAAATGATTCATCCGTTTGCTCTACTCCAAAAAACTTTCGATTGCTTTTTCTCATTAACGAACCAAGCACCCAACTTTTTCATCCCATAAATAATGATGAATATTTTCAATCTGCTTTACCGCATCTTTTAACAATGATTTGCTGCCTGTCAATTTTGCGACACGCACTAGCAAAGTTGCGCTCATAAACATATCGTCAGCACAGACTGTCCACTCCACTTTCTTTTCTAGTAAATTCGACACCAAAATCAAGAATATTCAATCCCTTTATTTGCTTCTGCTCAATTTTTATCAGGTTAAAAAAAGTTTCGCTTTTTACTCTTTCAAAAACTTTAGT
>QILJ01000384.1 GCA_003233295.1 Ignavibacteria bacterium
TGAAAAATGTATCATAATTATTCATTGCAAATGACATATTTTTTCCCTTATTTATTAATCCTGAAATTCCATTTCACGCTGAACCAATACATTCTTGAAGAAGATAGAAAATAATTTAAGCCTTTAGGAAATTGACCATACATAAAATTGCACCTGTTAAAACAAATGCCGTCAGCATGTTCTATGGAGCTTATAGACATTATCTAAAGGTATAATTAATTATAATTATTACTTACCTGTTTGTACTATTATACCAAAACATGTTAAATTGATATACTCATGAGTTTTTATATATAATTACGTGGGATATATGTCAAAAGAAGCAATTGCAAGAATAAAGATTAATAAACTTTTGCAAAACGCCGGATGGCGGTTCTTTGATAACGATACCAGTAATGCAAACATACAGCTTGAAGCTAATACCAAGATTACCAAGCAGCACCTTGACGCTTTGGGCAACAACTTTGAGAAAACTACCAACGGCTTTGTAGACTTCCTGTTATTGGACAAAAAAGGATACCCTCTTGTAGTTTTAGAAGCTAAACGTGAAGGTAAGAGCCCTCTTGACGGCAAAGAGCAAGCCCGAAGATATGCAAATTCACTTAACGTAAGATTTGTCATTTTATCTAACGGTGATCTTCATTACTTCTGGGACTTAGAAAAAGGTAACCCGGAAATTATCACGGAATTCCCCACACAAGAATCAATTGGACACAGACAAACATTTAAACCTAATCCTCTAAAATTAGCTGATGCCGTTATAACAGAAGATTATATCGCCATAACGCAAAATCCGATGTATAAATCCGATCCACGTTGGATTGATGAGAAAAAACGTAATGATTTTATCAATGAAAGCAAGCTTCGTTTTTTAAGACCCTATCAGTTACGAGCAATTAAAGCTTTGCAAGAATCCGCACGTAATGGCAACGACCGTTATCTGTTTGAAATGGCTACCGGTACAGGTAAAACTCTTGTATCAGCTGCTGTTATAAAGCTATTCCTTAAAAGCGGAAATGCTTCAAGGATATTATTCTTAGTTGACCGCCTTGAATTAGAAGACCAAGCACGTAAAAATTTCATCAATTATTTGAAGAATGATTATACCACCGTTGTATATAAAGAGCATAGAGATGACTGGCGTAAAGCTGAAATTGTTGTATCTACTGTACAAAGCTTATCTTTTGATGATAAATACAGAAGGATATTTTCGCCAATTGACTTTGACCTAATAATATCAGACGAAGCACATCGTTCTATCGGCGGAAACAGTCGTGCAGTGTTTGAATATTTTGTCGGTTATAAACTTGGACTTACCGCTACACCAAAGAATTACTTGAAGAACATCGATCCTAATAAACTTAGCAGTAAAGACCCGAGAGCGTGGGAGAAACGTCAACTGCTTGATACATACGTTACATTTGGTTGTGAAAAAGGTAAACCTACATTTACATATAGCCTTATTGATGGTGTTAAGGATGGATATTTAATAAATCCTATTGTTGCTGATGCTCGTACTGAAATTACAACGCAGCTATTATCTGATAAAGGTTATGCAGTTACAACAATTAATGAAGAAGGTGAAGACGAGGAAGTCATTTATTATCAGAAGGATTTTGAGCGGAAACTTATTTCTGATACTACAAATAAAATATTCTGTAAGACATTCCTTGAGAACGCTCTTAAAGATCCTATAAGTGGTGAGATAGGTAAAAGTATAGTCTTTTGTGTCAGTCAAGACCACGCTGAAAAGATTACGCAGATATTAAATGTGTTTGCTCATAAACTTTACCCGGATAAATATAATTCAGACTTTGCCGTACAAGTAACTTCGAGAATACCCAATGCTCCACAGTTCACGATAAACTTTAGTAATAACAACCTTAACGGTCATACTAAATTTATTGAAGGGTTTAAATCAAGCAAGACGAGAGTATGTGTAACTGTTGGAATGATGACAACCGGATATGATTGTCAAGACATACTTAATCTTTGTTTAATGAGACCAATATTTTCACCTACGGACTTTGTGCAGATTAAAGGACGTGGTACTCGAACATTTACATTTGACTATAAGGAAAAGCATCAATCATTTACAGAAACGAAGAACCACTTCAAACTATTTGACTTCTTCGCTAACTGCGAATACTTTGAGGATAAATTTGACTATGATGAAGTTCTTGAATTACCGAAACAATACAGCGGAACCGGTGAGGGCGGCGGCGGAGGTATTATGGAAGAATTTGAGAACTACAATCCCGATCCTCTAAAAACTATCACTGAAAGTCCGGTTGGTCTTCAAGGTATGAAGATAGACCGTAAATTATTTGAGAAGTTTGCGACACCAGTAAAGAATGATCCCGACATTGTTGAAGCAATTAAAGCAGAGCAATGGGATAAAGCCGTTGACATTATTCGTAAAAGGTATGAGAACTGCCCGGAATTATTTATAACGCTTGACAAATTGAAACGTGCTGAAAACCTTGACAGACGTCTTACTTGGAAAGAGGTTCTGCAGAAAACATTTGGTATGATCGATAATTTCAAAACCAAAGATGAACTATTGGAGGATGAATTTAATAAGTTCATATCAATTCATAAACCGGATAATAGATATATCCTTCCTATACGTAATTTTATGAAGGCTTACATTTCCGATCCAGAAATACGTGAAATAGTAGACGCCAAAGATTTTGCACGGCTTGCAACAAATGCAAAGCTTACACTTGAAGACCTTAAATCACTTAACGGATGGAGAGAAACGATACCTTTGTACGTAAAAGACTATGTTCCAATAAACACTTATTTATCTTAATGTGGAGATTTACTGATGTTAGATAATGAAACCAAAAGAAGAATTGATTCTGCACGACAAATATTAGTCGGTAAAGTGCCGGACCCCAAAGCACAAGTCGAGCAGATAACCACAGCAATGATTTATAAGTTTATGGACGATATGGATCAAGAGTCCGTTGAGATCGGCGGTAAAACAAAATTTTTTGATAACGGATTTGAACAATATGCCTGGAGTAAATTATTATCAACATCAATGAGCGGTTTTGATAGACTGAATTTATATGTTGAAGCAATTACAAAGATGAGCCGGAATCCTCATTTACCTCAGCTATTCCGTAATATATTTAAGGATGCATTTTTACCGTACCGTGACCCGGAAACCTTGAACTTATTCCTCAAGGAGATTAACGAATTTGTATATGACCATAGTGAAAGACTCGGTGATGCGTTTGAATATCTGCTATCTGTATTAGGCTCACAAGGTGATGCCGGACAGTTCAGAACACCACGCCATATAATAAAATTTATTGTTGAAGCAATTGATCCTAAAAAGGATGAAACTATACTTGACCCGGCTTGCGGTACTGCCGGATTTTTAATATCCGCTTATAAACATATAATGGAGCAGAATAAGACTATTGCTTTAACACCCGATGAGAAAGAGAGACTAATGAATAACTTTATGGGTTACGACATTTCACCGGATATGGTAAAACTGTCTTTGGTTAATATGTACCTGCACAAATTCCCAAATCCTAATGTATTTGAATACGATACCTTAACAAGCGAAGACAAATGGGATGATACTTACGATGTTATACTTGCTAATCCCCCGTTTATGTCACCTAAAGGTGGAATCCGCCCGCATAAACGATTCTCAGTTCAAGCAAAAAGATCAGAAGTCTTATTCGTTGACTACATTGCAGAACACTTGAATATCAATGGACGAGCCGGTGTGATAGTCCCGGAAGGAATAATCTTCCAATCACAGAATGCATATAAAGATTTACGCAAGATGTTAGTTGAGAATTATCTATATGCTGTTGTATCATTACCAGCCGGAGTATTTAACCCATACAGTGGTGTAAAGACTTCAATACTACTGATGGATAAATCTATAGCCAAGAGAACCAACAACATACTTTTTGTAAAAATAGAAAATGACGGATATGGATTAGGTGCACAAAGACGTAAAATAGATAAAGATGATCTCCCTACAGCAATAGAGATCATAAAGAAATATATGAATGTAAGTATTGAAGAAGATGCTGAGTCTCAATTAAAGGAGTTAGTTGGTGAAAGCAAATTATGGAGTATCGTACCTAAAGATAAAACTGCAGAAGATGGTGATTATAATTTGAATCCTGCTAGATATTATGAAATCGATAACTCTAATATAAAATATAAATTAAATAATTTAATAAATATGGCTGAGGTTATTTCTGGTCAGTCACCCCCTAGTGACAATTATAATACAGATGGGCAAGGGATCCCTTTCTATCAAGGGAAGACTGAATTTCGAGAGATTTATATAGGAGAACCAACGAAATGGACAACTAAAATCACAAAGACTTCCTATCCAAATGACATATTAATGTCAGTACGTGCACCAGTGGGACCCGTTAATCTCTCATTATATATATGTTGTATTGGTCGTGGTCTTGCTGCAATAAGAGCAAGGGATAATGTTGACTATAAATATTTATTTCTCATTTTAAGGAACAAACAAGATAGAATTATTGGTGGAGGTGGATCAGTTTTTGATTCTATAACTAGAACTCAAATTGAAAAAATACAAATCCCACTCCCCCCACTTGAAGTACAAAAAGAGATAGTTGCAGAGATTGACGGCTATCAAAAAATAATAGACGGTGCAAGGCAAGTAGTTGAGAACTACAAACCTCACATAAAGATAGACCCGGACTGGCCTATGGTTGATTTGGGGGAATTGTGCGATATAAAAACTGGAAAATTGAATGCAAACAAATCTGTTGATGGCGGAAAATATCCTTTCTTTACTTGTTCGAAAGAAGTTTTTAGAATCAATGATTATGCTTTTGATTGTGAAGCAGTTTTATTAAGTGGGAATAATGCTACTGGAAATTTTGATGTAAAATATTACAAGGGGAAATTTAATGCTTATCAAAGAACTTATGTTATTACTATAAATAAAAAATATAGTAATGAATTACTTTATGGACTACTTGAATATTCATTAAATGATAATTTAGAAAATTTAAAAGGTCAGTCTATCGGAGGATTAACACGTTATCTCACTCTTAGTATGATAACCACATTAAAAATACCTTTTCCTCCTTTATCGTCACAAAAAGTAATAATTGATAATTTAGAAAAAGAACAGATGATTGTAAACTCTAACAAAAAACTAATAGAAATCTTCGAGCAAAAAATCCAAGATCGCATAAGCGAGGTTTGGGGAGAGTGAAGAAGTTTCTATTTTTTTTATTAAAGTCTTGACAGAGAGTTAAATATTAATATATTGAAGATAATTTAGCACTCTCCCTTATAGAGCGCTAATAATAATTTTTTGTATTAATAACTTAGGAGCAAATACGATGGGTAAAAATCAACACGTAGTAAAGCACGATAATGGTTGGGCTGTAAAGGGTGAAGGTAACAGCCAAGCTACTTCCGTAACAAAGACACAAAAAGAAGCAATTGAAATCGCGAGAGGAATTGCTATAAATCAAAAATCAGAAGTTGTCATACATGGAACGGATGGAAAAATAAGAGATAAAGATAGTTATGGGAAAGACCCTAATCCACCGAAAGATAAAAAACATTGACCTATATTAATTGACCTATATTAATAGTTGAAAGAGCATTTTGCATATATTGATGAATCAGGTGTCCTAGATTTTAATGAGAATGCTTCTGATATATTTATTATTGGTGCTGATATTATAGAGAAATAAGATTTAATAAAAACATAAACTTTTATGAATTTATCTGACTTACCAATAGATAAACAAGTTACCATTGCAGATACTGCAAATATTAGAGTTACAGCCAAACGCATTAGTCCTCAAAATGCTTTCTTTTCCTGGATAATCCCGACATCATCAGAAGAAGTTTTGCGGACAGTAGTAAATGTCAAAACTGGTTATACAAAAATAGAATACTTTAGCTCCTCATATTGGAGTATTTATATTGACGATATACAAAAGACATCGGATGATTTAAGAAAATATATCGGTTTATCTTTATCTGTGAATGCTAATCCAAACGAAAAAAAAATGGTAATCACAACGCAAGTTCATCATTATACGAACATTGATACCTTTGCATTAATTCTAAAAAATAAAACCATTAGGTTTAATAGATTAGATAGAGTAGATGATATCAGCGAAGCAGAATCTTTTGGTAATCCGAATTTAGCAAGCTTCTTGTTTGTTAGTTGCTGGACTGATTCTGCCCTTGAAAGCATTCCACAATGGAATATGTATTCAGAAGGTATGAAGGGTGTTAGAATTACATTTCCCAAAAATCTGTTTAATTACTGTCCACTAAAGCCGCCAGAAGCAGCAAAAGAAATTGTCAAAGGTAAAGTCCTTTCGCCGATTCCATTCGAAAAAATCTTTACTGATGATTATATCATTTTGTTAAATATAATGAATAGAGATGAATTCGAACGTAAAGTCAAATATGTAGATGATATCTCAGTTGTTTATAAAGATGCGATCGATATCAAGAGGAATTTATCGGGAGCTGTTGAGATAAAAATAGAAAAGGTATATAATCTTGCAAGTTATAAATCTAAAGCTTGGGAATTTCAAAGCGAACTAAGATTTGTACTTTTAATATTTCCTGCTTTACCTATACCTAGCGGAGGGATCGTAAATGATAAATATCTCAAAACATTACCAAATCATATTATCAAAAGCATATTGCATAATATCCCCCCTATAATTAATTTCTATGATGTAGAGATTAATCCAGATGTCCTTGACAGGATAGAAGTTACAATGGGCCCCCTTGCAAGTAAAGACGATATAAAGAGGGTTCAATCTTTACTTGATGAGTACACTACTCAAGGTTCTTTGCAACTCAGTTCCTTAACTGGGACCATACGAAATCCTAAAAGATAATTTTTCAGAGAGTGGAAACACAATGTCATTGATTTCTCAAAGAAGGAATCTGGTAATAATATATGTTGGTGATAACAATTATTTAATAAAGAAGGTGCGCCTTAAATATTTCGAAAAATTAGTATTGATATTTATTAAAGTAATCCTGATATAATTCACAAGTGATCTTAATCTTTGTCATCAAGCGAATGGGAAGATATATCTTTTTGTATATCTATGTTTACCGAAATTATGTTGAATTAATCTCTTTTCAACATCATTGGTCTGACCAATATAAAT
>QILJ01000547.1 GCA_003233295.1 Ignavibacteria bacterium
CATGGGCTGATGAATCTGCAAAGTTCAATGGTAAAAATTATTTTTCCGGTGTAAGCATATTTCAGCAAAAAGATAATAACAATTATCCAGCTGGGTGGTGTTTGCGCCATTACGGATTTTTAGGGGTTGCATGGCCGGGAGTTGAACTATATAATATGAAACCAGGTGAAACACTCTCTTTAAGTTTTAGAATCTGGATCCACCAAGGTAATGCTGAAGAAGGTAATGTTGAATCAGCTTATGATATATTCAATAATCCTCCGAAGATAGAATTCAAATAAATAAGATTAAAATAGTTGAGATAAAAAAATGAAAAAACTACTAAGCAGTATAATTATTTCTGTTCAATTGATGTTTCTTTGTTCAGTAACTTTTGCGCAATCTAATTTACTTTCCGCTGAGCAGCAAGATGCGAGAATTATTGTTAGAATAGATGATGTGACTTTTACAAGTTACCGTTATGGAGATGGACAAAAGTATCCGTACTTCTATCCACTAAATGGTCCAGCATCTGGTATTTCCGTAACAACTGAATCAAGTCTTCCATATCCACACCACCGTTCATTATGGTTTGCTTGCGATAAAGTTAATGGCGGGAATTATTGGCAGGAAGGAAATGAGCGTGGACAAATAATTTCCAGAGGTCCAGAAATATTGGAAAACAGTCCGATAAAAATTCATATTAAAGATATATGTGATTGGAAACAACCCGACGAAAGCCCAGTAATTACAGACGAACGAGATATTATAATCACTGCACCATCCGATAATTTAAGAATAATTGATTTTACAATTACACTTAACGCTCTTACCGATATAGCAATATTAAATACAAATCATTCTCTTTTTTCTGCCAGAATGAATTCTGATCTATCTGTAAAAAGTGGAGGAGTTTTGAATAATGCTGAAGGAAAGTCAGGAGAAAAAGAAACTGCGGGAGTGGAATCTTCCTGGTGTGATTATTATGGCGAGCGATTCGGAATAATTGAGGGATTAGCAATTTTTGATTCGCCACAGAATGTTTGGTATCCGAGCAAATGGTTTACAAGAGATTACGGCTTCTTTTCACCGACCAACATGAATTGGAAGGAAGGGGATTTTACTATTAAAAAATCGGAATCAATTATATTCGAATACAGAGTAATAGTTCACACTGGGACAACCGAGCAAGCTGGAATTAAAAAGTTATACTCTCAATGGGCAGAAAACCTAGTGAAATAATTTTATGATGCGATAATGTAGAAGCTTTGGAGTAAGTATTTGTAAAACCATTTTTGTCAAATCTAAATAGTAGAAGGATATATTATGAATCTCAAAATAGCAGAATTGATTTTTATTATTCCATTATTACTCGTTGTTATTTCTTGTAGCAATAAAAATGAATCAATTAAAAAATTTACCGGCGCTGATCATGAAATAAAACTAATGATACTTGATCCTGGACATTTTCATGCTGGACTTGTGCAAAAAGTTCAATATGATCAAGTATCACCGTTAGTATATATTTACGCACCGGAGGGGCAGGATGTGAAAGATCATCTAAAACGAGTTGATGGTTTTAATAACCGCGCAGTAAATCCAACAAATTGGAAATCAAAAATATATACCGGGTTCGATTATTTGGAAAAAATGATTTCTGAAAAACCGGGTAATGTAATGATTACATCCGGAAAGAATGATAAGAAAATCATTTATATCAAAGCCGCTATTGACGCAGGGATAAATGTATTTGCCGACAAACCTATGTGTATTGATAAAGAAGGATTTGAATTGCTTATTAAAACTTTTGAAGCAGCAAAGAAGAATGATGTTTTACTATATGACATAATGACCGAACGGAGTGAGATTACATCAATCATGCAAAAGGAATTGATTGAGATTCCAGAAGTATTTGGTACAATAATTCAAGGTTCACTTGAGAACCCGGCAGTTGTAAAATCGAGTGTTCATCATTTCTTTAAGTATGTTGCAGGTAAACCTCTTAAAAGACCAGCTTGGTTTTTTGATTCTGCTCAACAGGGCGATGGTCTTGTAGATGTAACAACTCACTTAGTAGATCTCATTCAATGGGAATTATTTCCCGAACAAATTCTCAACTATAAAACAGATGTTGAAAATATTGTTCCCAGGCATTGGCCCACCAAATTAACTTTAGAACAGTTTAGCAATGTAACAAAATTAGAAAAGTTTCCTGAGTTTCTTCAATCGAAAATTATAGATAATGTGCTTCCGGTTTATAGCAATGGTGAGATTAATTATTCATTGAAAGGAATCCATGCAAAAATAGTTGTCGAGTGGAAATACCAGGCTCCAAAGGGTGGCGGTGATACTCATTACTCAATCATTAAAGGAACCAAATCAAATATAATTATTAAGCAAGGGAAAGAGCAAAATTATAAACCGGAATTATATGTTGAGGCAGCTAAAGATGAAGATAAGGAGGAATTGAATAAACAATTAAATATATCAGTTACAAATCTTCAAAATAAATATCCAGGAATTGAAGTTGAAAGAGAAAATGAATATTGGCATATAATTATTCCCGATAAATATCGTGTCGGACACGAAGCTCATTTTGGTCAAGTAATGGAACGGTATCTAGGTTACCTTGTTGATGGAAAACTACCTAAGTGGGAAGTTCCAAATATGATTACAAAATATTATACAACAACAGAAGCTTTGGAGATAGCAAGGAAATCGAATTGATAAGTATCAGAGAATTTGCTAAATATTTAATCACTGATACGTGTTAGGTAATCAGTGACCGGTGTTTAGCAAAAACAAATTACTAATAGGAATGAAGAATGCATGCAAATAGTTTCAAAGATTTGGAAGTTTACAAATTGGCTAGACAATTGTCTTTGGAAATATTCGAGGAGACTAAAAGCTTTTCTAAAGAAGGGATGTATTCTCTTACTGATCAAATAAGGCGATCATCTTTTTCAGTTGGAGATCAGATGGCACAAGCTTGGTTGAATCGTTATTCTTCTGTTGGTAAGATGCTGAATTCAATGACCACTATACACTAAGCAGAGTTAAAGTTTAATGTAAGATATAAGAAATCTTAATCATGACAAATAAAGAATGGAACACCTTATTAGAAATATTAGATGGGAAACAATTTAATCCTCTTCCTATTGGATTTATTATTGATAGCCCATGGCTGCCGGGTTGGGATGGAATTTCAGCGCTAGATTTCTATTCAAGCGATGCTTTGTGGCTAAGAGCATATTTTAATGCAATCAACACTTTTCCAGAGACTATGTTTCTCCCCGGGTTTTGGTCAGAATATGGGATGTGTACCGAACCCTCTGCCTTCGGCTCTAAAATGGTATGGGATGAAAATGAATTACCGCATGCAGATAAGGTTATTCATTCGACTGAAATGATTGATGGATTATCGAAACCAAATGTTGAGAAAGATGGGTTACTTCCGTTTGTGATAAAACGGTTGCAACACAACCAATCAATAATAAATGAGAGAGGACATTCAATAAAATTTGCTGTTTCACGCGGACCATTGAATATTGCATCCTTTTTGATGGGGGCAACAGAGTTTCTGCTTGCATTAGTACTTGAACCGGAAAAGATTCATAAGCTTTTAACTACGATCTCCGATTTTATTTCCGATTGGTTAAAGTATCAGATAAGGATGTTCCCATCAATCGACGGGATTTTTCTATTAGATGATATTGTCGGATTTTTAGGAGATGATGACAACCAAAAGTTCGTTGTACCGTATTTAAAAAGCATTTACAATCAATTTGATGTGCCAGTTAAATTTTTTCATAATGATGCCGATGGAAAAATATGCGCTACTTATCTGGAAGAAATAGGAATCAATCTATTCAATTTTAGTTTTACTCATTCGATTAAAGAGATGAAAGAACTTTGCGGAGAGAAGATAACATTGCTTGGCAACATTCCGCCAAGAGATGTACTGGCTAATGGAACTACCAAAGATGTGGCAAATTCGGTAATTTCTTCATTAGATGGGGTAACAGATAGAAAGCGAACAATCATGTCATGCGGAGGTGGAATGCCGCCGGATGTTTCAACGAAAAACATTAATGCATTCATTACATCAGTAAAGTCAAGAATTAAATAGTAGTTCAGAATTTATTTTACGATTTTCTTTAAGTATATTGATCTGCCCCCAAAAACTAAACATCAAGTTAAGCCACAAATAATAAATACGATTTCGAACAGAACGATATAATCGTTTCAGAAGTAGGAAACGGTATATTGCGCAAAGTGGTGGTGTACAACGGGAGACGATGTAATATCTACTACTGTCTAAGCCGCTCTTACAGAAGCTATAGAAAGTGGTAGTGGAGAATTTGAACAGACATTGAACAAGACAAATATATCAAAGATAAATTCTCCATATGACGGAATAAATTTAATTGAGAGTGAACTTTATAAGACTAATGGTTTTTACTTAAATATGAATGTCATACTTGCTGATGCTAATCAAGTTACAACCACAAAAGGAGATCAGATAAGATTACTAGGATCGTTAGAAATTGGTCACAAAATAATTAGTGAGTTTAAAATTAAATGGTTTAAGTTAGAAAAGTTAGAATTGCACAGTTACTTTTTCAGGTACCCCAATAGATTCTACTTCTGAATATTTTGTTTCTATCTCGTTTTTCATAACCGGGCGTTCTTCTTTTGAAGGTGTTAAAAAAAGTTTATCAATTTCTGTCGCTTGATCTTGAATTATCAATTGAACAGAATTTATACCTTTCTTTAGCTTGATACTGCCTAAGTGATACCAGCGAAAATAAAGATGATGTCCTATATTTTTATTCGCTTTTATCCAGAATTGGTATGTTCCGGTTTCAGGAGCGGTAATGTAATATCCAAACTGCCTTGTTCCGTCATCAGAAATTGTTTTTGAATTGTAATGATTTCCGCGTAAAAAAGCTGAACCATTTTCAAGATTGAAGACGATTCTTTGCGTTGTTATTCGCTTTGCTAAGACCGGTAACGTTTCTTTGCTAGTTCCCCATTCGTTTTGTGCGCACATGCTGACATATAAAGGTCTTCCGATCGGTACGTTATGAATTGTTACCGGACTTTCAGCAACGTTTACAAGTTTTTTATCAAGCTCATCCGGAGTAAAACCATATTCTACCGCATAGGCAAAAGCATCCTTAACTGGTTGGAAATGAATATCCACAGATTTATTCCAATTTTCCACTTTAAGAATTTCCGGCTGCTTAGTTGGCATACCGGAATTATTAAACCGTTCTTTGCGGATACGAGTGTATTCTTCCCAATCCAAACCGTTAATCCTGATAACATATTTTCTCTTAGTGTTATCCCTTGGTATTTTAACCAGCACCTTGAAATTTTCAGTATCATAAGTCCATCCGCTGTTACTTTCTGCAAAGTCAGCGATGTTTAGATGAACTATTTCAGTGTCATTAACTATAATCTTTTCCGGTTTTTTCGACATTAAGTACAGACCAAAATCACGATCGATATTTCCGACAACAACTTCTCGTTCTCTTTCACTGGTACGCGTAGAAATATTTATCTGTTTTTCATTTTCATAAAAACTCAACGCTGTATCGTCATATCCAAAAATACCAAAGGTCAGCAGCAGATCATTTTTTCGATTTTGCGGGAAGGACCCACCGATTTGCAAAGCATCGTTCAATTCCAATGGTATTATGCTGGAACTCTTCACAAACACGGGGATCCGATTTAACGGTGCTGTAAATCTGATGTTTTGTTTACCAGAGTATGTTATCTCTGTCCAGAAATCGATCCATTCACCCGCTGGTAAATAGACCTCTCTTGTTGTTCCAGTATTAACGAATGGAGCAACCAGTAGTGCATCTCCTAACATATATTCATTTTCGATCGGGTACGTATTTTTATCATTAGGATAATGCAGAAATAAAGGGCGCATCAGGGGAATACCTTCTTCGTGTGCAATCCGGACAAGATGATACAAATACGGTATCAAGTTATATCGAACACGTGCATAGAACTTATAATTTTCCCTTCCATATTCATCTTGTTCCCACGGCGCCGGTGCGCTGCCGTGATCATGAAAAGACGGACTGAATGCAGAAATACTGTGCACCTCGGATGTAAACTTCTCTAGCATCGGGTGAGTTGCCGCCAATATAGCCGCCTAGGTCATATCCGGCTAAAGCCACACCACATACAGCCAGCGAAAGCGATGCCGAAACCGTACCCCTGAATTGCGAAAATGTGCGCCTGCGGTCGCCGCCCCAAACGAAGCCGACCCGCTGAATACCCAACCCACCGCCGCGAACCCAAGTGATTCCACCTTCCGGTTTCACCTGCTGAAGCCAGTCATAAATCTGTTCTGAAAATAGAACCGCATGTTCATTTTCAATACCTTTGACCTCCTTTTTCATCAACAACGGTGCTGTGTACTTGGGAAACAACTCGCAAAAGTCAATCTTAACTCCGTCCAAATTAGCATGCCCGGGAACAGAACGATTATCCCCACCACTTATATAAGGTTCATAAAACGTTTTTATCCACCACTTCATTGCATCAGGATTGGTGGGATCAATATAAGCATGACCTCCTCTAAATCCACCTATACTAAATGTACTGTCACTATTACGAATGAAATAATCAGGGTCTGCATTTTTAATAACATCCGAATTGGTAGGCATATGTCCCTCCAGACTCCAGAAAACCTGCTTCAAACCTTGCGTGTGCCATTTATTAGAAAGTGTGTGCATGTCCGGAGTTTGCTTTTTACCGAATTGACCTCGGATACCCTCCCACAAAATTACACCTAGCGGATAACCATTATCCAAAAGCATATCAACATCTGCTTCAGCAGTGATTGTGCTATCCCAGCCGGTCATTCCGCGACGACTGAGCCACGGCTCAAGCGACCATTTAGGAACCAGTCGCGGTTTTCCTACAACCTCCGTGTATTGTTGAATAATAGTTAGCGGATCTTTGTTTGTGAAAATAAAATAGTCAATCTCGTTATCTGGATTTTCAAATGAATAAAAATCTTTACTTTTATTGCCGAGATTATAAACCACCGGCAACGCTGAATTAACCAGCAGACCGTAACGAGCGGATGAAATAAAAAACGGAATAGCTTTATAAGTTCTGGATCCCTCCTCCACGTATGCATCGGAGATTTCCATAACCAC
>QILJ01000545.1 GCA_003233295.1 Ignavibacteria bacterium
TAAATATATAAGAAACAGTTTAATAGAAGCAACGTGGATTGCTATAAAGAAAGATCCCGCTCTACAGATGGCATATGGGAAATTATTAAGCAGAATGCCCGGTAATAAAGCGATAATTAGAGTAAGTAAAAAATTATTGAATAGAATACGTTTGGTGTGGAAAAATCAACAACCTTATGTTCTTTCGGTTGTTGAATAAAGTACTAACAAGTAATAATAGTTCTTTCTAAAATATTGTTTTTTGTGTTGACCGTTTTTCGTCATTGCAAGCATTTGAGTTATTATTTTCGGATCATTTGCATTGTTTTTCGGAGTGTGCGGCGACACGTAATTATTTTTAATATCAATTTTGCAGCACCTCAAAGAAATAGTCGAGGAAGACTGTTGATGACAGTATGAGATAATATTATTAGAAAGGATAAAAAGGATTTTATAGTTTATGTGAAACTTTTAATCTAAATTGCGTAGGATGTCTAAAGTAAAGCCAAGTATCATTTGGCTAGATACTTGACTTTTAACATAACAATGACATCTCAATAGATTAGGATTTGTAATTTTATAAAGGCATTATATACCAAAATCACCATGAAAATTTATAAAGCATTATTTGTCATTTTAATCCTTTCCGTTATCTCACTAAAGGCGCAGAGCGATACACTTATTGTCCCTCTGGCAAGTATCGATTCAACGATAGCAACCGATGTAAGATATGCCACGACTAATAATTTTACCGGACAGGTTTTATATCCAACGGATAAAGTTTACATAAGAAAAATTGTTGGTAAGGCATTAGCAAAAGTACAAACATATCTACGTGATAAATATAATCTACGGATAAAAGTGTTTGACGGCTACCGCCCGCTTTCTGTACAGAAAAAAATGTGGAAGATAATGCCGGATAATAGATATGTTGCAGACCCGGCAAAAGGTTCACGGCATAACAGAGGCGCAGCTGTTGATCTTACAATTATTGATTCAACCGGAGCAGAACTTGATATGGGAACCGGATACGATAATTTTACCGAGAAAGCTCACTATGATTATCCTGATCTGCCGGACAAGATAAAATCGAACAGAAAACTTCTGCGTGATACGATGATCAAATTTGGATTTCAACCGATAGAAACCGAGTGGTGGCATTTTGATTTTAAGGGATGGAAAAACTTTTCAATCCTTGATTATCAGATCAACTGACAAAAGCTTTTTGAAGTGATTTCTCAATTGCTGTTTTGAATGTTGCCAAACCGACTGGTTTTTTAAATGCATATTCTATTCCAAGTTGATTGTAATCATCAACAATACTTTGGGTCAAATCGCTGCTGAGAATAATTACCGGCGGTTTATAAGTAAGATCCGAGAGTTTCAACTGCTTCACAAGTTCATAACCGCTCATCTTAGGCATATTATGATCGGAAATAACCAATGCAGGTGAGTTAGTTTTGATCTTTTCAAAAGCTTCTGCGCCGTTAGCAGCCGTATCAATTTCAAACCCCGGTACCATGCTCTTTAACAATTTTGAGTAAAGTATCCTGTCGTGTGTTGAGTCATCGACCAGTAGAATTCTTGTTGATGAAACAGGAAGTGTGAACTTGAAAGTTGTTCCGGATCCATATTGACTTTCAACGGAGATCTCGCCGCCATGCTTTTCTACAATTTCTTTACACAATGATAATCCCAAGCCGCTTCCTTTTTCGCCGGCAGTACCTGTAGTTGTATGTTTAGTCGCGACTGTAAAGAGCTTGTCTATATCTTCTTGCTTGATCCCAATTCCAGTATCGGAAACGCTGAATTCTATCTGCTTCTTATCAATTAGAGGTTTAGCAGAGATCGTGATCTTGCCTCCTTCATTGGTAAACTTGATAGCATTCGAGATCAGATTGTTGAATACCTGCAGAAGGAGGTTACTATCAGCATGAACTGAAAGATCTTTACCCACTTCAGAAACCAATTCAATATTTTTCTGCATTGCAGCACCGGTAAGCATTTGGAATGCTTTATTTATAATTCCGCTTGCGTTTAGTTTTTCAGCAACGAAATCAATTCTACCGGTCTGTAGTCTTGTCCAATCCAGTAATGAGTTGACAAGTGAAAGCATATTCTTAGCAGATTCCTGAATAAAGTTTATATATTGAACTTGCTTATCTTCCGGAAGATCTCTCTCAGTAAGCAGCAGATCTGTGAAACCGAGTATTGAACTGAACGGCGATCTAAGATCATGTGAAACAATCGAAATGAACCTGTCTTTTGATTCATTCAATGATTTCAGTTCTTCCGTCGATTTTCTTATTTTTTCTTCACTCTGTTTGCTTAGTGTTACGTCACTAACAAGACCGTAAATTCTTTCGATCCTACCTTCTCTATTCCTGATAATACTCAATTTGTTTTTTATCCAAAATTTGTTAACTATTCTGTATTCAACCTCTCCGCTGCTTTTTGTCGGATCTTTATAAATTCTTTGAATATTTCTAATGACCTCTTTTTTATCGTCCGGATGAATTATTTTTATCCAGAATTTAGGATTATTGATAAATTCTTCACTCTCATATCCGGTTATCCTTTTAATGGCGGCAGTATAAAAAACTTGTTTGAGTTTGCCGTCAACTAACTCAGCTGTCCACATGGAATCATTGATATTTTCAGTGATATTTCTATATTTTTCCTCAGAGTTTGCCAAAGCCTTTAAGAAATTCTGCTGCTCGGTAATATCACGATAAGAGGCAACGACATAAAATTCTTTTGCGGAACTGAAAGACTTAACAGATTTCTCTACAATTATAGTTGTACCGTCTTTTCTAACTCCGTTAAAAATATACTTTGATGGTGATTCTTCCCCTTTCTCGCTGTCTTCAATATACTTTGCCACCCTGTAAAGATCATTGTTGGATACAAAATCGAGAGGATCTTTTCCAAGGATCTCATCTACACTATCGTAACCGAACATTTTAACAAAGGACTCATTTGCCAACGTGTATTTTCTATTCTTCTGAACGGTAATTCCATCATGAGAAGTTTGGAAAACCGAGCGGATCATCAAGAAGTCATTTTCAGCTTTTTTAGTTTCTGTAATATCCGTGAATACAGAAGTGTAATATTTAGGTTTCCCGTCAAAGTCAAAAACTGCTGTGAAGTTAGCAAGAACATATACTTTTTCTTTATCTTTTTTAAGAAGTGTAAGCTCAATTGCTTCATTCTGTTCTTCTATTATCTTCTGAATATCCGGAATATCTTCATTCATACTTTCAAGATCAATCAGATCCATCAAATTCAAGTTCAGCAATTCTTCTTCAGTGTATCCGAATTCTTTTACAAAATAGGGATTAACGTAATTGATATTCCCTTCAATGCTGAACGTACAGATAAACTCGCGGGTATTAGTAACGATATTTCTAAAACTTTCTTCCGATCTTCTCAGATCACTCTCTAAATTCACCTTGTCTGTAATATCAGAACAAAGGGCAACCAGTGAACTTTCATCTTCGTTAGTAAGAGAAATACTCATCTCGATTATCTTTGTAGTATTGTTCGACTCAATCTTTAGCTGAGTTTTGAATGTTTTTGAGGTCTTCAAATTATCAAGCAGATTCTCAAAATAAATTTGATCGATTTCCGGCAGAATATTGCCAATAAACTTTCCGAAAACCTGACTTTTTGTAAATCCGAATAATTCAATTGCGGAATCGTTCCAAAATGTAATGTTTCCTTTCAGATTAATTCTGATCACTGCGTCTACAATTGCAGAAGTTATACTTCGGTAAGCTTTTAATTCCTGTATTTCACTCTTCAGGTTTGTGAATTTCTCGCGTTCTTCTGAATTATCTTTGAATAGAATGAAGAAATATTTTATCTTCACCGATTTTTCAACAATAGGGATTAATGTTAATGCAAAATCACCGCCGAATTTATGCTCTTTTTGAGGCAGTTCGATGGTTCGCGGTTTTTTATCCTTAACAACTTCAACCAGAGTTTGCTCAATTAAATTCGCGTTGAGATCGGTGAAAAGATCAAAAAGTGTTTTACCCGCAGTTTTAATAACGGGATGGTTTGGTCTAAGCATCTCATTGGGGAGGGTGTATTTGATGTTACCGTAAATATCGGTAACTAAAAAATAATCTGATATGGAAGAAAGTAAACTATTGAATATTTCCGAGCGGAATATTTTGTCGGGTGAAGATTCCGTTGAGGTTTTGAAGTCTTCAATTACAATTATTCCACCTTCAAATTTATCATTTATTATGATTGGGGTTCCTTTAACTACAATTACTAATTCGGTATTACCAAACGATTTTTGAACTGATATTTCGGTTTCGAAAGGAATTCCTTCTTTGAAATATTCTAAGTCGTTTTTAACTTCATCTGAATGGAAAGCATCGAGTGTAAAGATATTTTTCCCGATAAGATTGGTTTTTCCCTCATATTCAAATATTCCAAACTGAAGAGCGGATTGATTCACCCCTTCAATCTCAAAATTTGAATTCAGAGTCAGAATTCCAACCGGCGCATTTTCAAAAATCCGCCTGATTTGATTTTCGGATATGTTCTCCACAGCCACTTTGTTTCCTAATTGTATTATTTAATTAAAAACGCTTAGATAGTTCGTCTTTTGGCTGGGAGTTACAAATCAGATTTGCAACACCCTTAAAAATCAAAAGTCATTCCATAAAAAACCTTCGAAAACGAGTTGAATTTATCAATTTATCCCTTACTTAATGCTCATTTCGAGAAGATATGTTATATAATAAGACATAAAAAAACAAGAGATATCATCATAAAACGAAAAATTTAGTGATAATTCTGTAAAAATCGTGAATTTGAAGGGGAATAAGTTCTAAAATATTGTTTCATAGCTTTCCATAAAAAACGGCGCTTTGGTTAGACCAAAACACCGTTTTTAGATAAATTCAAAAGAATTTTCTTATAGTTGAGGTCCGGCAGCTACAAGTGCTTTACCTTCTTCATTATCGGTATATTGTTCAAAATTCTTGATGAATAATTGGGCAAGTTCATTTACTTTTTTATCCCATTCTGAAGGATCGGTATAAGTATCGCGAGGATCAAGGATTCCAGCATCAACTCCTGGTAATGAGGTTGGAACTTCCAAATTAAAGATAGGAAGTGTTTTTGTATCAGTATTCTCAATTGAACCGTCGAGAATTGCATCAATTATTCCGCGTGTATCCTTGATAGAAATTCTCTTTCCCGTTCCATTCCAGCCGGTATTTACCAAATATGCTTTCGCATTATTCGCTTCCATTCTTTTTACTAATTCCTCCCCGTATTTTGTTGGGTGAAGAAGTAAGAACGCTGCACCGAAACATGCTGAAAAAGTCGGCTGCGGAGAGGTTACGCCTCGTTCAGTACCGGCTAATTTTGCTGTAAATCCTGAAAGAAAATGATATTTTGTCTGTTCCGGAGTTAATTTAGAAACCGGAGGCATTACACCAAAAGCATCAGCAGTTAAAAAAATTACCTTATCTGCATGACCAGCTTTTGAAACCGGCTTAACGATATTCTCAATATGATAGATCGGATACGATACACGGGTATTCTGTGTAACTGATGTATCGGTAAAATCGATCTTTCCATTTTCGTCAAGAGTAACATTTTCTAAAAGCGCATCTCTTTTTATTGCATTATAAATATCAGGCTCAGATTCTTTATCAAGGTTAATTGTTTTAGCGTAACATCCGCCTTCAAAGTTGAACACACCGTCATCGTCCCATCCGTGCTCGTCGTCACCAATCAACGCTCTTTTAGGATCGGTTGAAAGAGTGGTTTTTCCAGTGCCGGATAATCCGAAAAAGATTGCAACATCACCTTCTTTACCAACATTTGCAGAACAGTGCATAGATGCAATTCCTTTTAGAGGAAGATAATAATTCATAACTGAGAAAATTCCTTTTTTCATTTCGCCGCCGTACCAAGTACCGCCGATAACAGCTCTTCCTTTGGTAAGGTTAAACGCAGCAAAATTTTCTGAATTCAGAGGAACACCATCAGCTCTCTTCATATTCTGCCAATCTTTATTTACCGCTTTAGAAGCATTTAGTACAATAAAGTCAGGTTCAAAATCTTCAAGTTCTTCTTCTGTAGGGCGAATGAACATATTTTTAACAAAATGTGCCTGCCATGCAACTTCCATAATGAAGCGAACTTTGAGTCTTGTGTTCTCGTTAGCGCCTGCAAAACCGTCAACCACATATAATTTTTTCTCCGAGAGTTGATCAGCGCCAATTTTATATAAATGATCCCATACTTCATTATCGATAGGCTTATTATCAGAAGATTTAGCTTGGCTAGCCCACCAAACATTGTTTTTAACATTATCATCAATAACAATGTATTTATCTTTTGGGGATCTTCCGGTGAATATACCGGTCATTACATTTACTGCTCCTAGCTCTGAAAGCTGTCCTTTTTCATATCCTTCCAGCGAAGGATCGAGTTCAGCTTCATAAAGATAATCATAAGAAGGGTTATGAATTATCTCTTTTACATCGGTAATTCCATACTGTGATAGGTCTAAGTTTTTCATGCTTGTCCGTTGATTAGTTATTTAAAAATAATTTATTTGCCAAAAGTAAAGAATGAAGCCTATTTATTCAAGGTAAATCCGATTAAGAACGATTTACTGATAATAAATTATGTATTTCTGCAATTATTTTATCCGATGCTCCAATATTTTCGTTCACATATTCCAAACAGATATCACCCATACGTTTTCTCTCTGACGGATCACTTGAGAAGGTTCTTAACATACGGTATGCTTCCTTTTTATTGTTAACAATTTTACCACCTCCGCGCTTTACAAGTTCCAGCGCTTCTTGGCTATTTTCAATTTTAGGTCCGAAAAATAATGGAATACCATAAACTGCAGGCTCAAGAACATTATGAACTCCTTCTTTAAAACTACCTCCCACATAAACTACATCGGCATAGTAATAAAGAGTTAACAATATACCAATCGAATCAATTATAATAATTTTTTCACCTTGATAGTTGTTTTTTGATGAAAAACGAATGGTTTTTTCTATCCCGGCAAAGGTGTTTTCAATTTTTTCCAAAGTGATCAGACCCGGTTCGTGAGGAGCAATGATCAGCACACAATTGGGATCATTTTTTAACAATTTTTCAAAAGCAGGGAATACAACATTCTCATCATATTCCGATGAACTTCCGATAACAAAAACTTTTTTCCCTTCAAACAATCCATCTTTAAAAAGCTTTTTATCCCGCGCTGATAAACTTTTTTGGTAAACTCTATCAAAACGAGTTTCACCAATAACATCTAATTTGTTTTTATCAATTTTAAAATCTTTAAAACCTATTAGATCATCTTTTGATACTGTTAGAATTTTGGAGAAATTTTGATAAAGAGAAGTATGAAAACCCTTGATGATCGGGAACTTTCTTTTGGAATTTTTACGCATTGTTGCATCAACTATCATCGAAGGAATATTCCTATTTCCAAGTTCCCATATTAAATTCGGCCAAACATCATACCGCATAAAAATTGCAATATCAGGATTAGATATTGAAATGAATTCTCTCACATTTTTAACTGAATCAACGGGGAGGTATGCAATCACATCAGCATAGGGATATTTTTGGGAATTATCATACCCTGAAGGAGAAAAGAATGTAACAAGTATGTTAACGTCCTGTTCTTGTTTAATTTTCTGAATGATCGGTTTTGCCTGTTCAAACTCACCCAGTGATGCTGAATGAAACCAAAGCAGTTTTTTTGATCTGTCCAATTTTTCAAATTTCTTTATTAACTTCGGGTTTTGTTTTTTCCTTTCAGTATAACCTCGTTTTACTTTGTCGTTAAATAACGAAACGAAACTGAAAAACAAAGTAAGCCCAGGGATAACAAAAACATTATAAACGATGAACCAAAATTTTTTCATAGATATTCCAAGAATTTTTTGAATTTTTCATAAAGTAGGTCAGGCGTAATTTCTTTCATACATTTGAAATGTCCTTTCTGGCATTTGCCTTTGCCTATGTGTGTGCATGGACGGCATTTCAACTTACTATTCTCCACAACTATATTCTTTATACCATACGGGGCAAAACCAAATTCTCTTACAGTCGATCCAAAGATTGCGATAACAGGAGTGCCTATCGCCGAAGCGGTATGCATTAAACCCGAATCGTTGCATATCAATACTTTGCAGTTTTTAATATGAGCTGCAGTTTGAAACAGATCATTGTTGTTAGATAGATCAAGAGAATTTGGAATCATCTTCTGCAAATCCATACAGATCGTTTTATCGGACTCACCGCCTAGTATTGCAATCGTATAACCCTCTTCGTTCAACTTTTTCCCCAGCTCGGCATAATACTCAATTGGCCATCTTTTAGTGTAATGAAATGCACCGGGAGCAAAACCTACAACATTATTTAAGCCTTCTAATTCAGAGTGAATGCCCGCGGGGATAAATAGTTCGAGTCCTTCATCATCCAAATTAAAATCTGGGATGACTTCAGCATAGCGTACCGAAATCGGTTTCTTTTCCTTTAGCAAATTTATTTTTGTATGTACGAGAAGAAATTTTTCCAAGTTGGGTTTAATGAATTTATAATAGGGAAGTCCAAGCTGTTTAACAATTTTTTTAGTTCTGAAATTGTTATGCAGATCAATGACTACATCGTAATCGTTTTCTTTAAGCTGTGTTGTAAGTTCCGGGGAATCATTGTAGATGATCACACTGTTAATATTGGGGTTCAACCGAATAGCAACTTCAAAATTTTGTTTTACTAAAAAATCGATTGTTAAATCGGGATAGTTTTTCATTAAACTTCTCAACACCGGCGTCGTAAGCAAAACATCGCCAAGCGAGCTTAGTCTGATTATTAGAATTTTTTTTGCTTCAGATACTTTCAAGTTTTATAAAGTTGAATGAGATAAAAAACAAATTTAAGAATAAGGGAAGTTGTTTCCAATTGAAGCAGATGTAATAAAAGTTGTACAAAAATTTTAAGTTCACTATTTTTGACAAGGATAAAATAAAGTTTGGATAAATTATGACAACAAAAGCGCCATCATCTGTAAAATCTTTTCCCGATACATCTTTAGAAAAACAAGTTTATACTTTTGTAGATTCACTTCAAGAGTACATGCCTATTGATAATGACAGAAACAGGTTGAGCTACGGACTCATCAAGTATTTGTCAGGCGAAGGTGATCCACCGGAAGTATTAGTGCAATCAACCAAAGTACATATTAAAAATATTTCCGCCTCTGAGCTAGCTCAAAAACTTACTGATGGGATAAGTAAGATAAAATAGAGTATAAATGTTTTACAAGCATTGCTGTCCTGCTTTGCTTAATCATATTTATAGTCTATTTCCTAATTTTTTATTTAGTGTCGGGTCGTAAAGTTGTTGTTTGATAAATTTCGCAAATAGAACCGACACAGTCAGTTAGATATAGTGTCTTTGCTCTGTTTGCTT
>QILJ01000028.1 GCA_003233295.1 Ignavibacteria bacterium
AAAGTAAAACACGGTAAAGACAGGAATAAAAAGTGTTCAGTTGAGCATCTGTACCACCTTCTACTTTTATTTTGGAAAGTTCAGAATTCCAAATATCTCTAGCTTCATCCTTGAGGGTTTCAAAGTCCTTATCACCAATCTCCCTTTTAAGATTTAATTCTGCTTGTTCATAACTAATAAAGGAGGAGGCTACTTTAACATTAACCTGTTCTCCTCGCTCAGTTGTAAAGCCAACTACAGCACCAACATGATCGCCTTTTGCATAAAAACTATTTTTCTTTTCCTTATTACCATTCCAGGTTAAGGTCTTTGCAAAATCTTTGTCAAAAACTGCTACAAAATAGTTGTGAAAGTTCTCTGGGACACTACCGGAATTATACCTTGAGTAACCAATTATTTTTCGCTCTTCGGGAATTATTCTCACTTCTGATCCCTTGTTAAATCCATCAAGAATAATATAAGAACTATCAGATTTAGGAAATGTAAATCTGAAGCATGCAGCTCTTTCAGTTGGTGTAATCTCTGTTACAACATCATAATCAGCAAGGTAAACCCTGTAATAATGAGGTTTAGCTATCTCTGCTTTATGAGAAAACCATGAAGCCCTTTCCGCTTCTTTCGTTTTTAACTTTCCTGTGATTGGCATAAAAGAAAAAGAGCCGTAATCCTTTAACCAATTGCTAGCTTGGTGAGTTTGTTTAAATCCGTTTATTTTATGGGCATCGTAAGCATATATCCATCCATTTCCCATAGAACTTGTTTGAGGTGTCCAGAAATTCATTCCCCAGGGCAATGCAATTGCTGGATATGTATTACCATTAGACAAATTGAACTCTGAATCACTACCGATTAAAGTATTGACCTTTGATACGTAATCAATATTAGTATCAGATGATTTTTTGGTATTTGTACAAGCAGTAAACGTCAAAGTTATGAATATTAATGCTGGAATTATGTAATTTTTCAAGTGTCTGTATTTGTTCATCAAAATATTTTACTCCTTTTCTTTAGCCCAAGTTTCCAATAATATGATAGCTTTATATAAAACTCCAGCAGAACCACGATACGAGCTTGATCCTCGCGGCTCATTTTTTATAGTGTACCATTCATAAAAGCCATTATTTTTAATAACTCTTTCTGTCATCGGAAGAATCTGCTCATAAGCCTCTTTTACAAAACCATACTTAACTAGCTGCTGTATCATTCTTCCTCCAAACCATGTCCAATCGCCGCCATTCTGATATGTATATGGTGCCGACATAATTTTATTTTTAAAAGCTCCATCTGGATATGATGGATATAAGGTTAAACCAATAGAGGCGGCGCCAATTTGTTTTACATTTTCAATCATCTTCTCTAAGGAAATTCTTATCTCTTCTTTGTCAAGCAGTCCCGCTTCAATAGCCACTGCTGTACCGCCATGATAAAAAATATCATCTTCATTGAAATCATCAGCAAAAGGAGAACCATTCAAATAAATATGCGGTCGGAATTTCATTTTATCTTTATCCCACAAATGCTTTTTAATATTGATCTTTAACTCTTCTAGAATAGGCAGCCATTTTGCAGAAGATTCCGGAACCAATTCAATGAAATTTTTCATTGCAATTACTAACATTGCATTATCATAAATGTCTAATGTGTAATGCGTATCATCAGTTAAAAATACACCCCAATCATGTTCTGGCTGCACGTCGCCCCAATCGGCTGTAGTGCCTCCCGTTATTAGTCCATACTCTTTATTGTATCTGTGATTCATCAAAAACTCAAGAGCAAAGTCCATTCTTTCACTTAATGTTAACCCATCAATTTCAAACTGAAGAAGGGAAATGTCATTAGTTTTTTTAATGTACTTATAAACCGCTTGAATTAAAGATGTTTCCTGATCGGTTTCAACAGTGTTTTTATGAGCAGCGAGATTTGGCTCCAATTCGGAAAAGATATATTCATACGTACCTTGCATCATACCCTCTTTTGGAATATACGCATCAATAATATTACCATCCGTTCCTTGAAAATTAAAAAATATAAGCAGCTTTTCCAGAATCTTATCCTTGTCGTTTACATCGAGTGATAATTCCATGAATGTATTAAAATCTCGAATCCAAATTTCACCATATCCATCGCCGGCAGTAAAGCCTGTGCTAATAATATCTTTAGCTTTTTCTTTAACTAATGAAAAATTCTTGTTATTAATAATCTTTAAAGCTAACTGCTTCTCTTCTTTCGATGTAGTACTGCATCCGACTAAAGCGGAGAAGGCTAAGAATAAAAGAATTATATTTCTCATCTGTTTATAAATTTTATTTTCCAAACCTTCAAGGTTTCTTGACTTGATCAATTTCGCGCTGCTCATTCAATTTATTAATTTTTCTAACCTATTTACTTCAAAAACCTTGAAGGTTTTTTATAATCATCTCCTTGTGTATCTCGAAGAGTTATGAATGTTTCATCTAGTTTAATTCCAAATGTTATTATTTCGTGAGGTTTCACTTTTACGGAAACCGAGTTTTTATCTATCATTGCTTTTTCGATTTTAGCTAACCAACAACCAAAGTTGACGGCAAATAATAAGATAATAACTTTTTCTTATAGTTGATTCTAAAACCTTATTCCTATTCTGAAATTTGTTGTTTATACTTTGTATAATATGGTTCGATCATTTCTCTTTTCTCCCCAAAATACTTTTCCTCGTACATACCGCCGATATAAAAACAAGTCGTTCCGCCAGAAATTATTCCCCAAATAGATACTTCAGAAAGATCGTATGCCGCATCCGCATTTTGAATTTGTGAAACTAACGAGGCAATAGCACCGCCAACAAAATTATCACCGCAGCCAGTTGTATCACCGGTATGAATATCCTTTTTCAATTTTTTAGAAACAGCTCTAGAAATTGGCATTTCAAAGTCGTCCAATATTTGAAACAAATTTCCATTTGAAAATAATCTCACATTATCAGTACCGCAAGTTACAATCACAGCACCAGTTCCAGATCTGCGAAAAAATTGCATAGCCTCATCCAAGCTAGGTTTACCGCTCAATCTAATTGCCTCTTCATAGTCCATAATCAATAGATCAATATTCTCATAGCTCTCATCACTATTGCCTAATGGCCATTTCAGACTTGGATTTTTCTTTTCATTCCTAAAATCGTAAACGGTATTTACTATTGTTATGCAGCCTTTAGATTTCGCTTTTTTGAGTAATTCGGTCAGGTTATCATGAATTTGCGGCACCAAAGCAGTACCGCCGAAAACTACTATATCAGAAGCAAAAAAATCATCATTCAATTCATTTGGAGAATATTCCCATGCTGCACCAATTGAATTAATAAATATTCTCTCACCATTTCCATTATCGTATGATGAATCGGAAAGGACAATTGTTGATGGTGTTTCTGCATTAAAAATTTTATAATTATTATAAAATAGAGGTGTCTTTTCTAATAGTGATTTAATAATTTCACCATCATCATCGTTTCCTCTACTGCCATAAAAATGAAATTCACAATTTTTACTATCAGATATTTGTGCAGCATGAATCATAGAAATAATTGCGGGTCCTCCAATGTTTATCTTGTCAGGTTTTCTTCCGGACGTTATTTTTTTTAATAGAGACTGAAAACCTTCACCTTTGAATTTTTCAAATTCTTCTCTAAAAACAAGATGCCCCGGCGTTAAACCGCCATCACCTTTTTCTTTTGATAGATATTGGCGAAAGCTATCAGCACTAAACGAAATATTGCTGTATAAGCGGTCAATAAGACTACAGCCAACACCCGAAACTATAATTTTTTTTGTCATAATTAAATGTATTTAGTTAAATCGGAAACCAACAAATGTAATGGTTTTTCATCTTCAACAATATCTGGGAATCGACCGACTGGCACGTAGAAACGATTATCCGAACTATCATCGTTAACAGCGCTCACTTCTCCGACTAGAACTTTCCCTTTTCCCTTTTCGCCATAAAAACGATGATACACACCAGGCACTAAGCAAATGCTTTCTCCCGGAGTTAGGATAACGCTGCCTCCCGCTGAAACCGTACGGTTAATCCCATCAATTTTCACTTCAATGTCCTCAGAAGAAAAATCTTCATTCTTATCAGAATTGTATAGCTCAATTACAAGATTTCCACCGCCCCTATTAATTATATCTTCCATTTTACTCCAATGGAAATGCATTGGGGTTTCCTGCATCTCTTCAACGATCATAATTTTTTCGGCATAGCTCTTTTTATCTTTCTGCTGATTTCCATTTCTGATTGTGAATAGAATCAATCCTTGTTTAAGAAAATCGCCTGACCCAAAATCGGTCAAATCCCACCCAAGCATGTTGTCGACAATTTCATTACATGTTTCGTATTTACCTCTCCAGTCTTCAGGATTCCAATAAGCCCAAGGAGGTAATTTGAAATTCATTTGATTAAAAAACTCTATCGAATTTTTTATTAACTGATTAATTTCACTCCTTTTCATTTTTGCAGCTCTTAAAATATTTCTTCAATAATTTTATTAGTTTTTATTCTTATAATTCAAAGCCGAAGGCGGTGAATCCTCTTTATTGCTACCCCATTGTTTATTAGGCTTGCTCCCCATAATCAGTTTTAAAGTTCCACCATTGACAATATCGTTATGAGTAAACCATGGTCTATTCAACGGTTTACCATTGAGGAATGCTTTTTGAATATATTTATTTGCTTTTGAACTATTTTCAGCAATTACTGTAAATGTCCTTTGGTTAGGAAGATCGATGCTTATTTTTTCAAAAACCGGGCTGCCAATATTATATACCGGAATACCGGGTGTTACAGGAAAAAAGCCCATCATAGAAAAAATAACAAATGAAGACATTGCACCACCATCCTCATCGCCAGGAATTCCGAAAAGATTATCAGTAAAAAAAGCATCTAAAAGCATACGAATACGTTTTTGTGTTTTCCATGGTGAACCCAAATAATTATAAATATATGGTATGTGAAAACTTGGTTCATTTCCCATTACAAACTGACCAACTAAACCAGAAGCATCCGGTTGTTTACTCCAAAATTTCCATTTACTAGTTCCGAGATCTTCCCGGAAAAGTTGATCGAGTGTAGCTTCTGCTCCATTGATTTCATCCATTAGATCAAATAGTCCATGCAGATCGTGTTTAACATCCCAGTTGTAAGTGTATGCATTGTTTTCGGTGAAATACATTCTGTCTGCAAACCTGGGATCATACGGTTCAATCCATTTACCATCTTTATCTCGAGGCCACATAATACCTTTGTCAACTCTGAATACATTCTTATAATTTTGGGACCTTTTAAGAAACAGCTTTTCGTCTTCTTTTTTATTTAGTTGTGATGCCAGTTGTGCAAGACACCAATCGCTGTAACTATTGTCAAGCGTTACTGAAACCGATTGTCTTCTTTCCCAGGGCATACTAACCTCTTTTACCGTCTCTTTTTCTCCGGGATATAAACCGGGGTAATATCCGTTTTTATCATAAAAATAATCTAACTCGCATTTTGGTCCGTTGCGCCATGGAAGCAAAGTCGCTTCCAAGGAATTCTTTTTAAGTCCTTCGTAAGCTTTTTCCAAATCGAATTCCCTCAATCCTTTAAACCATGCATCAGTCATCCAACTTGCGGCAAAGTTACCGGTCATTGCAGGCCAATCGCCGAAGACCAAAGCAAACGACGGCATTGTTCCGCTTTGCTCATACATTTTTATGTATGATCTAATTCTTTTTTCTGCCATATCCGGGTTGAGTATCATGTGCAATGGTTCTAGAGCTATATAAGTATCCCAAATCCAATTATCTACATAAAACGGTTCGTTAGACTCATGAATTTTATGATCGTAAGCGCTATAATACTTCCCATATTCATTTATATCAACCATCCGCTCATAGGCACGATATAGTGAGGTGTAAAATACTCTTTTCTGAGCAATTGTTCCTCCCTCTACGTTGATCTGTGAAAAGGCTTTATCCCAAACTTGAAAAGCATGGTCTTTAATTGATTCAAAATCCCATTCTGAAATTTCATTTTGCAAATTTCGTTTTGCTTGTTCAATGCCTATATACGAGATACCATAGCGAAATGAAACTACTTGAGGTTTATCGCCAAATCGAATTAATAATTTCTTTTTATCTGTGGTATTTTGATATTTGACATCAGAAATATCAGTATTAACTTCTGCATAAAAAAAGGCTTTCATCCCCGCAAACTCTTCAATTCCTGTTATTATTCTTTTGCCTTCAACCTTTATCTCGCCGGCACTGTTGAAAATTCCCATTCTGATAAAATGAGGACTGTTATCTACAAAACTAAGTCTAAAATATCCTGATCTTGCTTGAGGTGTAAATTCAATGGAATTATTAAAATCCTCGAAAGCTGTTTTATAATAATATGGCGTTAAAATTTCGGTGCTATACTCAAATCGTTTATTCCAAATATTAGAATTAACAATTCCGCAAACAGGCATAAATGCAAAAACTTTGTATAATCGATGCGATGTAATTGTAAGCTGAAAATTACTGATCTGGTCATCTAATTGATCTTTTCTATTTGGAAAGACTCTTACCATACTATTTGGTAAATGTACAGTTGGTCTTGTTGGCTGCAAAATAACCCCGACACCACCAATAGATGGATCAACATAATTTAAGTTCGTTTCATTCTTTTGAGCATATGCAAAGAAAGAACTTAGGAATAAAAAAGCGGCTAACATATTTCTGCTGTCAAATATCATCTTGTTTAATGGCTCAAGGTTGTTTAGAAAAGTTGCAAAAATGACTCCATCAATTTAATAATTAATTATTAAAATCTGAGGGATTTTCTACGCTGATGTATATAACACAAATTGATTTTCAGAATTTGACTTGGATGTCATTAATCCTACCCAATAAGATGGCAGGCATTCAGTGACGTCTGTAATTTGACATTCCGGTCAACGAATGTGTGCCCGCCATCTTGTTGGGCGGGATCGCTAATCACAATTTTTAGAAACGAAATTTTCCAAAAATCACTTTGTTTTTCATAGACTAAAAATCTTCAAACTATTCTGATTCGCTAGATAAAATTCTTTAACAAGAAAAAGATTATATTTGTACAATAAAGAAATTTAAA
>QILJ01000202.1 GCA_003233295.1 Ignavibacteria bacterium
TAGGGTACTGACTAATAATTGTATTAGGAAGAAGTGTTGGAGAATTCAAATATGTTTTCTTACCAATATGAAGATTATTCATTCTTAATATTTTTATTGCCTCCTTCTCTGACTTAGCGATCAGATTAGGAACTCTGACCATCCCAATCTGAGGACCGACACTAACTTTCAGATCGACAGATTCACCTTTCTCTAATTTATACCCGTAATCATATTCCTGCGCAACAATAATCCCATTAGGGAGTTCATTCCGCACTTCTTCAACTTTGCCTACGTGAAGCCCGATTCTTTCCAACGTTACTTTAGCATCTCGTAGAGTTTTGTTAACCAACTGTGGCATCTGGATTAATGGTTCGCCTCCGCTGATATGGATATAAACACGTCTATTTGCTTTGACCATGGTTCCTTCGTAAGGTTTTTGAAATATAACCTCACCTACTTTATATCTGGAATCGTAGCGCGGTCCAACCTCTATGGGTGTCAAACTTAAATCTTTAAGAATTCTTATGGCTTCTTCTTTCTGCATCCCAACTACGTTCGGCATTCTAACTTCGGGAGCTTCAACAACGGAAGGCATTATTACTTTATCAAAAACAATAAGAGCTGCAATAATCAGAACGATGATAATTGTCATTTTCGAAATATATTAAATGCATCCCTCTTTGACAAACAGTGAAATTAATATTATTCGAATTATTTCAATATTATCAGAGATATTTATATCTTGCAAGATATTTTATTATGTGAAAACTACACATAGACTTTTTACTAGTTCCAAAATAATTTAGGAGTTTTTATGTTCAAAAATCATCCGAAAGGATTATACGTTCTTTTCTTTACTGAAATGTGGGAACGATTTAGTTACTATGGAATGCGGGCAATTCTTACGCTCTATATGATCAACGCATTATTATTTGATAAAGCTTTTACATCTTCAATCTATGGATATTATACCGGGTTGGTTTATCTTACACCTTTACTTGGCGGTTATGTTGCTGATAGATATTGGGGAAACAGAAGATCTATTATCGTTGGCGGCATTATGATGCTTGTCGGACAATTGGCTTTAGCAGGGAGTGGTTTTTTATACTCACCTGATGTAGAACAAGTGGTGGTCTCATCATTTTCTTTTAATATGCAGCAAATGTTTTTTATTTTCGGATTATTCTTCTTGATATTAGGAAACGGATTTTTTAAGCCCAATATCTCAACTATGGTTGGGTCTCTTTATCCTGCAGAAGCAATAAAGATTAGAGATGCAGCCTTTACTATTTTTTATATGGGAATAAACCTTGGTGCTCTTATTGCTCCGTTTATTGCAGGTGGTTTGGGTGATACAGGAAATCCATCAGATTTTAAATACGGTTTTGTGTCTGCTGCTGTAGGTATGGGTATTGGATTAATTACTTTTATTATCGGGAAGAATAAACATCTTGTTACTCCTTCGGGTGAACCGGTTGGAATGGTACCTAAAAAAATAATGACGGCAGAAGAAACCGCTGCATCAAATGTCCCCTTAACAAAAATCGAAAAAGAAAGAATAGCTGTTATTTTTATTCTGGCATTTTTTGTTATTTTCTTTTGGGCTGCATTTGAACAAGCTGGCGTTTCATTAACATTTTTTGCTGAAGAACAAACTAATAGGGTTATTGGTTGGCTTGGTAATTATGTAATACCCGCTAGTTTCTTCCAAGCAATTAACCCTGTTGCTATTATAGTATTTGCTCCAATCTTTGCAATGATCTGGACAAAATTGGGAAAGAAGAACAAAGAACCGAATACACCAATGAAAATGGCACTCGGTTTATTTCTGCTTTCTCTAGGATTTGCCGTTTTGGTTTTCGGTTCCAAAATTGCCGATACAGGTGCAAAGGTAAGTCCGTTATGGCTTGTAGGAGCATATGTTTTACATACCTTTGGTGAACTTTCTCTCTCCCCTATTGGGCTTTCTATGGTTACAAAACTTTCACCGATAAAATTATCATCAATTTTAATGGGAATTTGGTTTGGTTCTAATGCCGCAGCTAATTGGCTTGCCGGACAGTTGAGCACATTTTATCCCGAAGCAGGAAAGACAACATCCTTATTAGGTTACTCAATAAATAATCTTTCAGATTTCTTTTTTATATTTGTTATTATGGGTTTAGTAGCTTCTATTATCCTTTTTTCATTAAATAAGCTCCTCTCAAAAATGATGCATGGAATTAATTAATATAAATTGTGTTTTATTCTTAGGGACGTTGGACACTTCGTCCCTATCTTTAGAAAATAATTTGGAGAGTATATATGTTTAAGAATCACCCAAAGGGTTTGGCTGTATTGTTTTTTACCGAGATGTGGGAACGATTCGGCTTTTATACAATGCTTGCAATATTTGTTCTTTACCTGCAGGAAAACTTTAAGTGGGATACAACAACGGTAACCAGCGTTTACGGAATATTCTTAGCAGCGGTTTATTTTACTCCGATAATTGGCGGATGGATAGCTGATAATTTCTTGGGGTATGGAAAAACAATTACGATAGGCGCTGTTACGATGGCTATCGGTTATGTTTTGATGGCAATTCCAACTTCCTCTCCTATTCAGTTATATTTAGCCTTAGCTGTTGTAATAATAGGTAATGGATTATTTAAAGCAAATATATCAGTTCTTGTAGGAAATCTTTATGCTCATGACAGCGGTTCAGTAAAAGACGCTGGTTATAATATTTTTTATATGGGAATAAACATAGGTGCATTTTATGCGCCGCAAGCAGCTTCCGGTATTAAAGATTTTGTCATGCATAATTTCGGCGCAACCCTTGCAGAAGGTTATAATGCAGGATTTGCTGTAGCCGGCTTAGGTATGCTGATATCTTTAATCATTTTTAATGTATTCAAAAAATATTATAAAGATGCTGACTATCAATCAAAACATGAAACTAATAATGAAAAAGATATTGTATTAACGAAGGAGCAGGAAAGAGAGAGGATTGGAGCACTTATTACAATTTTTGCTATTGTGATATTTTTCTGGATGTCTTTCCATCAGAACGGCGCTGCTTTGACTTTGTTCGCAAGAGATTATACAAGTCACCTGGTTGATAAATTCACTTACATCCTCTTCGACTTTTTCGGGATACATGCAATCTTAGCTATTCTGCTGGGTACAGGATTTGCATTGTCAAAGAATGTAACTAAAAAAACAAAAAGTATTGCTGGTGGTGCAATTGTTGCCGGAGTGCTGATCATTATTTATAAACTATCAACGTTATCGGGAACAAATGAAATTTCACCCGAACAATTTCAGTATTTCAACCCGATGTTTATAGTTTTAATGACTCCGATAATTGTAGGATTCTTCCGCCACTTAAATAAAAAAGGGAAAGAACCTTCTTCACCGGCAAAAATAGGCATTGGTATGCTTTATACTGCACTTGCGTTTTTTGTAATGGTAATTGCATCAGTGGGACTGCCGGCATCGCACACTCTTAACGGCGGTTCGTCGGCAATTACTGTAACACCGTTCTGGCTTATTTCGTCATATTTTATAGTTACTATCGGGGAACTTCATTTAAGTCCGATGGGACTTTCATTTGTATCCAAAGTATCACCGCCTAAAGTTAAAGGCTTGATGATGGGTATGTGGTTCGGCGCTACGGCGATCGGGAATTATTTATCCGGATTTGTCGGTCGCTTTTATCAGAACTGGGAATTATGGCAATTCTTTAGCCTTCTTGTATTTACATCCTTAATGGCTGCCGGATTGATATTGATATTTTTAAAACGATTAAAACACGCAACAAGATAGATCTCAATTTAAAAAGGATAGTTAAAGGCTGTCCTTTTTTTTGTCTTTTTTCTGATTAGAGATACTACCACAACAAATAGATTGCGAATGACACGGTTGTCCGCTAATCTTTTAGGTAGGGATGCAACAAATTCCCCAAGATTGAATTTGAATAATATTACTTTCATAATGCTCAAATTTGAAGTAATTTTATTAATAGAAATATTCTCTATTGTCTAATACATTTTTACAATTTAATAATTCGGAGTTACCATGGAAAAAGGGATATTGATTTTCGAAGATGAATTTCAAAATAACTTGAACCCTCTTACTTATACTAGACCAATCTATGATTTGCGATGCGGTATATTAACTCTTAAAGAAAAAATTGAAAAAAGATTTCCCGACAGCAAAATATTCCTTCATACTAGAGGTTATCTTGTTGAATTTGTAAAAAGGAATAACTCGGATAAAGTAATCAATAAGCTCGACGATTCAATCGACGAGTTGTTATTGATCAACGGCGCTGTATTAACGGATGATGATTTTGTTAACTCCTTAAAAGATGAACAAAGTGATATTATTCTCACCAAAGGAGAACAAATAATTGCTGCCATTCTTTCTTCTAAAAATATTAATATTGTTAAGGAGCAGTTTGGATCATTATTCTCATTAAAATCATTTAGCGGAATTCCTACAAAAGAAATAGATGTTAAACTGATTTCATACCCATGGAACTTAGTTCATAACAACGGCGAGCAGATCACTAAAGACTTTGAATTACTAGTTGACAGAGATAAGGAACAGATCAACGGGAATGTTTATGAAGGTGTGCACATGCTGAACAAAAAGGATATATTCATTGGAGAAGGTGCAAGGATAAAACCCGGTGCAGTTTTAGATGCTGAAGAAGGTCCGATATTCATTGATAAAAATGCAACAGTATTTCCTAATACAGTTATTCAAGGACCGACTAGTGTCGGCGAAAACGCTTTGATCAAGATCGGCGCTAAGATCTATGGGGAAACGACAATAGGACCGGTATGCAAAATAAGTGGTGAGATCGGTGAATCGATTCTTCATTCATATTCTAACAAACAGCACAACGGTTTTTTGGGGCATGCTTATCTGGGTTCATGGGTAAATATCGGAGCAGGGACAAACAACAGTGACCTAAAAAACAATTACGGTAATGTTAGAGTAACTATCAATGATATAGAAATTAATACGGGTGAAGTTATGGCTGGTCTGATAATGGGTGATCATGCAAAGAGCGGTATTGACACTATGTTCAACACAGGAACAGTTGTCGGTGTCTCCTCTAATGTTTTCGGTACTGGGTTTCCTCCTAAATATATCCCCTCTTTTTCGTGGGGAGGAACAGAAGGATTAACAACATTTAATTTTGACAAAGCCGTTGATGTTGCCGGTAAAGTTATGGCGAGAAGAAATGTAAAAATAACTGATGATGAAGTTGAGATATTGAGGAAAGTATACGACGAGACTAAACCGGAGCGGCTTAGACGTGAAATGCCGGAATAGAATGAGAACTAATTTGGTAATAATTTTTTAGAGGAAATCATGAGATTAATAATTCAGCCTGATTACAATAATGTATCGAAATGGGCGGCGCATTATGTCGTACGTCAAATATTAAAATTTAAGCCGACAGCTAAAAAACCTTTCGTACTCGGTTTGCCGACCGGCTCATCCCCTCTTGGAATGTATAAAGAGCTTATAAGACTGAACAAGAAAAAAGTTATATCATTCAAGAATGTTATAACGTTTAACATGGATGAATATGTTGATCTGCCGGAAGATCATCCGGAAAGCTATCATTCATTTATGTACAATAATTTCTTCAATCATATTGATATGCTGAAGAAAAATATTAACATACTTAATGGAAATGCTAAAGATCTGGTTAAGGAATGTCAAAGATACGAGGATAAGATAAAAAGATACGGCGGAATTAATTTGTTTGTCGGCGGTATCGGTCCAGATGGTCATATTGCATTCAACGAGCCTGGTTCTTCGTTAACTTCTAAGACAAGAGTTAAAACTTTAACTAAAGATACTATCATTGCAAACTCGAGATTTTTCGGCGGTGATATTTCTAAGGTACCTAAAACCGCTCTCACTGTTGGCGTTGGGACTGTTTTATCGGCAACTCGTGTATTACTTATTATAAGCGGTCATAGCAAGGCAAGAGCGCTGGCAAAAGTAGTTGAGGAAGGCGTTAATCACATGTGGACAGTAAGCGCTTTACAGATGCATCCAAAAGGTATAATAGTCTGCGATCATGCTGCAACATTTGAATTAAAGGTTGGTACGGCAGAATATTTCAAAGATATCGAATCCAATAATCTCGAGCATAAAAATTTGCTAAAATTTAATTAACAATAAAGAAATACTTAAACTTTAATGCCGAATATCATTTTTGATTTTTCGGCATTTTTTATTTTATATATTTAGCTATATAAAAATTAAAACTGAAGATGCTAAGAAATTATTATTACTTAAATAGGTCTGTTACCGAACTGAATAAAGTTCTGCGGAATGTGATAGTAACCGAGATATTTTCTCAGGATAAAAATCTGCTGCTGCTGTCAATACCGACAGAGGAGTTTCCCTATCGTCATTTAGTGATCTCTACAGATCCTTCTTTACCCTATTTACTTGTAAAGAAAGATCATCGAAAAGCACGTAAGAATGTTATCGAAATTACTACAGTTCAGTTGCCGAATATTATTAGTACTTTAAGCATTGCAGAAAACGACAGGCTCATTCAAATCAACTTGGATAAAGTTACATTATATTTTTCCATGATGGGCGGCAAGACGAATGTATATTTCGTCTCTAACGGAAAGATCATTGATCAATTCAAAAAAGGCAAGACCGAGAATGATCTATTGGGCAGAATTGCTGAGCATGATTTTATCAGCGAACCGATATATCATAAAATAGATAAAAATATTTTTGTTGATTTCGATATGAAGAAGATTCGCACAGCTTATTCTTTTATATCAAAAGAAATTAAAAATGAACTCTACATTCGTAACAAGAACTTTGATGAATTAGAAAAAGATTTCCACACAATACTTTCCGAGATCTATAATAACGATATAAGAGTTTTTTATAATCGCTCAGAAGATAAAGTAAGATTTGTCCCGACATCATTTAAATCTTTTGATGAGACTGATGATGCCGAGATATTCACAAGTTTTAATTCAGCCCTTGTGAATTTCATTTCAAAGTTTTACACTCACGATACAATTGATAAAATCGAAAAAGAGATCAGTAAATTTCTCACGAGAGAATTAGAAAAGCTAAGCAGTAAACTGAATAATTTGCGCGGCAGAATTGAGATGGGAGAAAGAAGCGATGAGTTTTACAATCTTGCAAATTTACTTTCAATCAATCGTTCTGAATTGGAGAAAGGAATTGATAAAATAACAGTTCAAGATATCTCAGACGGAAAGGATGTTGTAATTAAACTTAACCCAAAACACTCACCACAGGAATCGATTGATTATTATTTCAATAAGGCTAGAGATGAAAAGATAAATTTTGAAAAATCAATGATGCTATTCAAAGAGACTGAGAAAAAGTATAACAGACTTTTGGAAATAAAGGATAGATTTGAAAAAGCGGGAAGCAAAGAAGAACTTTTTAAAATTAAAAACGAATTAAGAATTACGAATAAAAACAAAGAGAAGAAAAAAGTGAATGCTGATGCAAAGCTAAAAGAATATTTAATCGATGATAAATATAGAGTTCTGATTGGTCGTGACAGTAAGAGCAATGATCTTTTATCGACAAAGATTGCCAAGCAGAATGATTACTGGTTTCATGCATGCGCGTGGACTTCCCGGTTCACATGTTGTATTGAGAGTTGATAAACCGAAAGAAGGAATTCCAAAGAATATTCTAAAAAATGCTGCACAGCTAGCGGCATATCATAGTAAAGCTAAGACAGCAAAACTCGCTCCTGTTTCATATACGTTTGGTAAATACGTTAGAAAGAAAAAAGGAATGGATCCCGGCAAAGTTTTGCTGATGAAAGAAAACGTTCTACTAGTTAGACCGGAAATCCCTAAAAATGCAGTATTAGTAACTGATGAATAAATCTATAACTAAAAGTAACATTATAGAGTATCAATCAGAGGTGAACAGACCTTTAGTGCTCGACGGAGCGCTTGGAAGTATTTTGCAGATGAGTGATAGTCAACGTCATCCCGTTCTTTGGTCTTCATATTTGAACATCACTAATCCGGAAGCAGTTATTGATCTTCACAAAAAGTATATAAAAGCCGGCGCTGATATTATTACGACAAATACTTTCCGCACTAATCCCGCCGCATACAAAAAAGCCGATCTAAAAATATACAATTCCGAATTTGTTCACAGAAGTATTGAATTGGCAAAAACTGCGTCGGAAGGAAATAAGAATATTTTCATCGCTGCATCAAATCCTCCTGCTGAAGATTCGTATCAACCGGAAAGAAAATTATCTCAAAAGCAGATTGAAGAAAATCATAGGGATCACATTGACATGCTTTGGGATTCCGGCTGTGATTTTATTCTGAATGAAACACAAAGCCATTTTGATGAGATAAAAATAATATCGAAGCACTGCAGCGAAAACGATATCCCTTTTATTATCAGTTTGTTCATTACTCCCGATATTAAAATTATGAGCGGTGAGGATCTTGCTTACATATTCGACTTTATTAAAGATCACTCCCCTATTGCAATTGGGATAAATTGTGTTTATCCTGAAACATTTAATTTATTAAGGTCTAAAATCACCTTTAATTATAGATGGGGTTATTATTTGAATTGTGGTTCCGGTAATTATAACGATTCTGAAATTTATGAAGGAGTTACTCCCAGCGAATATGGTGGGATAGTTAAAAAATATTACGCTCCCGATCTTTTCTTTATCGGTTCTTGCTGCGGCTCTACTCCATCACATACAAAAGCGATTAAGGATGCTATTGATGAGCAAAAGAATAATTAAGGCTACGGCTAAAATAAATATTGGATTGAAC
>QILJ01000209.1 GCA_003233295.1 Ignavibacteria bacterium
CTATACCCGCCGCCGTAAAAAGCACTATGTCGGGTAAAATAGAATTGATACTATAAACTGTATTACTTGGCTCACCTTCAAATTGTTTTGATAAGACTACCTGTCCGCCGTAGTTCGCTTTTTGAACGAAGGGGGATAATAGAATTGATACCTCTCCTTGTGATGTTTTATATTTAATGTCAGCTTCTAAGTTTTGATAAGACTATACCCGCCGCTGTAAAAAGCACTATGTCGGGTAAAATAGAATTGATATGCCGTATCTAATAGCATTAAGTCTTCGTCATCTGCGTTTTGATAAGACTACCTGTCCGCCGAAGTTCACTTTGTGAACGAAGGGGGATACCCGCCTACGTTAAAGAACACTACGCCGGGTAAAATAGAATTGTTGAACGGAGTGAAATCCCGCTGAGAATTAAGGGCTGAATTCTAGTTATATCAGCAAAATAACAAATTTAACTTGTCTGAAAGACTCCTTCGGAAAACTACTCCGTAGTTCCTTATAGTTTTGTCATCTTTAACCACGTATTTCGAGGCTGTGTTAAAAATGCTAAAACCGTTGTCTGTGAGACTCCCAGGGAGAAACGGTTACGCTAATTATTTGTTTTCAGTTCATAATCCCATGTTTGAAAACATGGGATTATGAAAATTTCGACTTTTCACACAGCCTCTTCATACGTGGTTATTATAACTTTGATTGCTTTGCAGTCATAACAGAACTGTGAAACAGTTCAAATTATAATAACTATGGGTGAAACCCATAGTTTAAGAACAAACAAGGAACAATCTACAATCCCGAAAACTTTCGGGAGTTGTCCAAAGGACTCTTAAAGAGAAATATAATTGCTGAATTAATTAGAACTTAGCTGAGTTAAGTAAGATTTTAAGCATGAAAACTTTTAACTTATATTTTTACAAAATTGATTATTTGATGAGACTACTTGTCCTAGTACTTTGGGCTTACTGTTAAAACTTTTTCACAGTTATATTTATTACTCTTAGCTCGTTGATTAGACATTTCTGTCTTTATTTTATGCTCAATATTTACTATTTTTCAACGCTGTATTAAAATTATTAATTCTTAAAATTAAGAGCGATTTTCCTATTATTCTATAAATCAAGATTGGAATCCATAATTGATCAGATTTACCCTATTTTTAACTTATTTTTAACGAGAAATTTTACATTACGGTGGCAAGGTAATTGCTGACGTAAAATAATAATTTTAACTAAATATATAATTCAAAATAAATTGAGGCAAAATTTATGGCGAGAAAGAAAATAATGATAGACGGCAATGATGCTGCGGCAAATGTAGCATATAAGCTAAGCGAAATTATTGCTATCTATCCAATTACGCCTTCTTCCGGTATGGGCGAAATGTCCGACCTATGGTCTGCCCAAGGGAAGAAAAACATTTGGGGGACAGTTCCCTCAGTGACTGAAATGCAAAGTGAAGGTGGCGCCTCAGGCGCCGTTCACGGAGCTTTACAAGCTGGTGCATTAACAACAACGTTTACTGCTTCACAAGGACTATTGTTGATGATTCCTAACATGTACAAAATTGCCGGTGAATTAACTCCCGCAGTTTTTCATGTTTCAGCCAGATCTTTGGCTGCTCAAGCGCTATCAATTTTCGGAGATCATTCTGATGTTATGCAAGTTAGACAAACCGGTTTCGGTTTGATGGCATCGGGGTCTGTTCAGGAAGTGCAAGATTTAGCAGCGATTACTCACAGGGCAACATTGGAATCAAGAATTCCTTTCGTTCATTTCTTCGATGGATTCAGAACTTCACATGAAATTCAGAAAATTGAAGAGATTACAGAAGACGATCTTCGTGAATTAATTGACAACAAAACTGTTCATGCTCATCGAGAGAGAGCAATGAATCCGAATAAACCTGTTCTTCGCGGTACTGCACAGAATCCCGACGCTTACTTCCAGGGAAGAGAAACGGTAAATAAATTTTACGACGCTGCACCTGAAATTGTTCAGAATGCAATGAATAAATTTGCCGAGATAACCGGAAGGGAGTATCATCTTTTTGATTACTACGGCGCCCCGGATGCTAAAAGAATTATTATTATAATGGGTTCAGGTAGTGAAACAGTAAAAGAAACAGTTGAGTACTTGGCGGGAAAAGAAGAAGAGAAGATCGGCGTTCTCGTAGTTCGATTATATCGTCCGTTTTCTGCAGAACATTTTATTCAAACACTTCCAAAAACAGTCGAGAAAATTTCGGTATTAGACAGAACAAAAGAACCGGGTTCTACCGGTGAACCTTTATATCTTGATATTATCACTACTATTACAGAAGCTATGACATCTTCTGAAAAACCATTCGAAGAATTTCCGAAAATTGTCGGCGGAAGATATGGATTATCTTCTAAGGAATTCACTCCGGCAATGGTTAAAGCGGTTTATGACAATCTTAAATTGGATACACCTAAAAATCATTTTACAATTGGTATCAACGATGATGTTACGCATACAAGTCTGGATTTTGATCCTTCATTTATCACTGAAGATCAAGAAGCGACTAAATGTATGTTCTATGGATTAGGTTCTGACGGTACAGTTGGCGCTAATAAAAATTCAATCAAAATTATCGGCGGTGAAACTGATAACAATGCTCAGGGTTATTTTGTTTATGATTCAAAAAAATCCGGGTCAACTACAGTTTCTCACTTAAGATTCGGAAAGAACAAAATCAATTCTACTTACTTAATTCAGGAAGCTGATTTTGTCGGCGTTCACTTATTTGAATTAATAGATAGTTTTGATGTTCTCGGTAAGCTTAAAAAAGGCGGTACATTCCTACTCAACACTACTTTCTCTAAAGATGAGGTTTGGAATAAACTGTCTAAGCGAATTCAAAAACAAATTATCGATAAAGAACTTTCATTTTATGTAATTGACGCTTCAACAGTGGCTAAGAATACAGGTATGGGCGCAAGAATCAATACTGTTATGCAGACATGCTTCTTTGCTATATCCGGCATCTTACCTAAGGACGAAGCAATTCAGAAAATTAAAGATGCAATTAAGAAAACATACAGCAGTAAAGGTGAAGAAATAGTTCAAAAGAACTTTAATGCTGTTGATCAATCACTTGCACATCTATTTAAAGTTGAACATCCTAATTCTGTTACAAGTGAAATAACAATACCTCCGGTAGTTTCTGATAAAGCGCCGGATTTCGTTAAGGATACCTTGGCAATGATAATAGCCGGAAAGGGTGATGATGTTCCGGTAAGCCAAATGCCGGTTGACGGAACTTTCCCGACTGCAACGGCAAAATGGGAAAAAAGAAATATTGCTTTGGAAGTTCCTGTTTGGGAGGCTGATATTTGTATTCAGTGTAATAAGTGTGCTTTAGCTTGTCCGCATGCAGCTATAAGAGCAAAAGTATACGACAAAGCTGATTTAGAAAATGCACCTGAGACATTTAAGTCGATGCAGGCAAGAGGCAAAGACCCTAATAAAATGTATACAATCCAAGTTTCAGTTGAAGATTGTACCGGGTGTAATCTTTGTGTGGAAGTTTGTCCTGCAAAAGACAAAACTGAAGTCAGCAGAAAAGCAATTAATATGACTCCTCAACGACCGCTTCGTGAAACCGAGCGAGTTAACTTGGATTTCTTCTTAGACATTCCTGAAGCTGACAGAACACAATTAAAAATCGATTCTGTTGCCGGTAGCCAGTTACTTGAGCCATTATTTGAATACTCAGGCGCATGCCCGGGCTGTGGTGAAACTCCATATGTTAAATTAGTTTCACAGTTGTTTGGTGATAGAGCGATAATTGCTAATGCAACCGGTTGTTCATCAATTTACGGAGGTAACTTACCTACAACACCTTGGGCAACCAACAAAGAGGGAAGAGGTCCTACATGGAACAATTCACTTTTTGAAGATAATGCCGAATTCGGTATGGGTATGAGACTCACGATTGATAGACAGACAGAATATGCAACCGAATTGCTTACACAACTTAAAGATGAAGTTGGTGGTGAATTAGTAGAAGCGATTGTAACCGCACCTCAAAAATCTGAGCAGGAAATAAAAGATCAGAGAGAAAGAGTTGAGGAATTAAAATCTAAATTGGAAGCATCATCAAATCCGACAGCTAAAGAATTATTAACTGTAGTTGATTTCCTTGTTACTAAATCTGTATGGATAATGGGCGGTGATGGATGGGCTTTTGATATTGGTTTCGGCGGTTTGGATCATGTGTTTGCATCCGGCAAAAATGTGAACATTCTTGTCCTTGATACGGAAGTGTACTCAAACACTGGCGGACAGCAATCTAAGGCTACTGGTCTTGGTGCCGTAGCAAAATTTGCCGCTGCCGGTAAGGGTGTTCCGAAAAAAGATCTCGGCAAGATTGCTATGGATTACGGTAGTGTATATGTTGCACAAATTGCAATGGGCGCTAACGATGCTCAGACCATTAAAGCTATTATGGAAGCCGAACATTACGACGGAGTTTCAATAATTATTGCTTACAGTCATTGTATTGCTCATGGTTACGACATGGCAAAAGGCTTCGAGCATCAGAAATTAGCTGTTGATTCAGGCTACTGGCCGATTTACAGATTCAATCCTGAAAACGTGGCAAAGGGTAAGAATCCATTGAAACTTGACTATAAAGGTCCGAAAATTCCGATCAAGGATTATCTATATACCGAGAACAGGTATAAGATGTTGACTAAATCTCATCCGGAACGTGCAAAACATCTTCTTGAATTGGCTCAAGAACATGCAAAAGCGGTTTGGAGACAATATAGTCACATAGCAAGTATGGATTATAGCAATACAGACGAAGAAACTAAATAAAATAAATTTGGCGGCAAATTGCCGCCATCTAATAAATTTTAATTATAGGAGACAAAATGGATTTAACAACTAAATATCTTGGCTTAGAGTTGAAGAACCCAATTGTACCGTCAGCTTCTCCATTAACACAGGATCTGGATTCAGCCAAATCACTTGAAGATGCAGGTGCATCGGCAGTAGTTCTGCACTCGCTATTTGAAGAGCAGTTAACTCACGAATCCGGTGAATTGGATCATTATCTGAATTATGGTACCGAGAGCTTTGCGGAAGCAACTTCTTATTTCCCGGAACCAGAGGAATTTAAATTAGGTCCGGTAGAATATCTTGATTTAATTGCAGATCTTAAAAAATCGTTGGATATTCCTGTGATAGGAAGTTTGAATGGAATCAGCAAAGGCGGGTGGATTGAATATGCAAAGAATATAGAGCAGGCAGGCGCCAATGCAGTTGAGTTAAATGTCTATTATATTCCAACCAATACCGACGTTACAAGTGAAGAAATTGAGAATATGTATGTGGATACTCTTAAAGCTGTTAAGGAGAATGTAAATATCCCTGTAGCAATTAAATTGAGTCCCTTTTTCACAACTATGGCTAACATGGCGAAAAAATTGGATAATGCAGGCGCTGATGGTCTAATACTCTTCAATAGATTCTATCAGCCGGATTTTGATCTTGATGCATTAGAAGTAGTTCCGAATTTAGTTTTGAGTACAAATTGGGAAATGAGATTACCGTTAAGATGGATCGCGATTCTATACGGAAACGTTAAAGCTGATTTAGTTGCTACAAGCGGAGTCACAGGTTACGAGGACGTTCTTAAAGTTATGATGGCTGGCGGTAAAGCGGCTATGATGGCTTCTGAATTACTTAGAAACGGTGTCGGCAGAATAGGTGAGATCCTTTCCGATCTTGAAAAATGGATGGAAGAACATGAGTATTCTTCAATTCAAATGATGCAGGGAAGTATGAGCCAAAAATCTTGTGCAGAACCGGCAGCATTCGAAAGAGCAAATTATATGAAAACACTTCAGAGTTATAAGATTTAGTATAACTTGTAAAAGAAAACCCCAACTTCTTTAAGAAGTTGGGGTTTTGATAATGATTTTTTTTGAAAACCCCGAGCGTTTGTTCGGGTTTTTTTATTCTTCATATTCAATAACCACTACTGAAGCAATTGAATCTGGCGCTTCGGTTGGTAGCTGAATTTGAAGATCGTTTCCGTTCTGTTCAAATTTTAGGTTATTATTTTTATCCGATAGAAGATAAACACGACTTACTTTATAATCCTTAGCCGGAACACTTATAATTCTTTCTTTTGGCCAATCGAAAATGTGTGCGTATATCTTTCCCGGTTTTGCTGTGTAGCGTCCCCAATCCGGTTTGTCAAACGGACTTGCAGATGTTCCATAAATTGCTTCGCCGTTTGTTCTTAGCCAATTTCCCATTTCGGATAATCGTTCCACACTTGCAGCAGGGATCAAACCTTCTGATGTTGGTCCGACGTTAAGAAGGAAATTTCCACCCTTGGAGGCAATATCAATGAGATTGCGAATCAGAACTTTATCAGATTTCCAATCATAATCATAAGTTTTATAACCCCAAGTATCGTTCATTGTCATGCAAGATTCCCAGTCAACGCTAGGCAAGCCCTTGGACGGTATTTTTTGTTCGGGCGTGCCGAAGTCCCCCGCATAACCCTCACCTTTGTTCATTCCCTCCATCCCTTTACGCCCTTTTCCAACTCGGTTGTTGATAATAAGATCAGGTTTTATATCCCGCAGCATTTTATAAAGCGCTTGTCCTTGCTCTTCGGTCCACTCTTTTATCCATTCACCGTCAAACCAGAGAACGCTTACATTTCCGTACTCTCCGGATAGAAGTTCTTTAAGCTGCGGAATCATATAGTTGTCGCGATACTTAGCAAAATTTTTCCCCTTCGCATCGGGATTGTGCCAGTCCATGATGGAGTAATAAAATCCGAGAGGCATTCCTTTTTTCTCGCAGGCAACTGATAGTTCTTTCAGCACATCACGCTTGAACGGTGTAGCCTCTACAACGTTATAAGGAGATACTTTGGAGTCCCACATGCTGAATCCGTCGTGATGTTTGGAGGTAATAATAATATACTTCATACCAGCATCAGAAGCTATCTGCACCCACTCATCAGCTAACAGGATTAAACTCTTTGGCAAACTTTTCGTATTCCTCCACTGGAATATTTGCATGATCCATGATCCATTCACCAATGCCTTTGATTTCCTTACCTTTGTAAACTCCAGCAGGAACAGAGTAAATTCCCCAATGGATGAACATACCGAAACGCGCGTCACGCCACCAATCCATGCGTGTGTCACGGTCTTGCTTTGATTCATCAAGCCAGTTTTTTTCTTGTGACGATATTACATTTGTGAGAAATATAATAAATAGAATGAATAATAAAATAAGTTTAAATCTTTTCATTTGTCATCCTCTGAATTATTTTATATAAATCTTTTTTAGAAGTTCTATATTGAGAACCCGATTTTAACCTATAAATATATACACTACTTGGTAAATTTGATGCAACAAAAACTTTTGAGTATGCACCTTTTTTTTGATAATCTTTTACTAAAGCTGCAACTTTTTTGCCCAATAAGTTATATATTTAATTCTGTATAATGGTAAGTCAGTTTGCTAAGGCACAGCCCATATCAACACTGACAAACTTTATAAGTAAATTGTTAGGCAATTTAAAAATATGTACCATTTCTCGGTGGCAACTTCTTATACTCTGGATCATTTTCAAT
>QILJ01000132.1 GCA_003233295.1 Ignavibacteria bacterium
TGGATATTGAGTGATCGATCTTTTCGCGGTTCTCTTCCGATCGGCGAATCGCTTCCTTAGTATTATGCAGTTGTCCGAATAATCTTTCAAGTTCAAGCTTGCTCTGATTGAACTGATCAAGAAGCTCGTTATAAGCTGTTTCATGCTCTTTCTGTTCGTTGAGTTTTGCTTCTAATTCAAATTGAATACTTTCGCGTTCCAAGGCAAGAGAATTGTACTCATTCTGCAGATCATCCAATAAACTGTTTTGATTGAATGAATCCGAAACAAAGTCGTTTATCTTTTTCTGAGCATTTTCAATTTCTTCATTTGCTTTTTTCTTCTCAAACTCTATTTGGGAAATCTGTTTTTCAATGTTGTTTATATCATTAAGCAGCGTTCTGCCTTGATCCGATAAGTCGTGAAGATTTATCGACTCTAATTTATCTTCAGTTTGAGCAATTTGTTCGGCGATCTTTATGAGATTATCTTCATATTTAGGGTATTCTTTTTTCAGGTCTTCCAGAAGTTGTCTTCTACCAAACAAAGTTTCGTCAAGCTGCGGTGACGAACCTGCTTCAATGACACCGTTGGACCGTACAAAATCACCTTCAAGTGTTACGAAAGAAAATTGAGGATATTTTTCATTTAACAAAACAGCAGATTCAAGGTCCTTAGTAACTGCGATATTTGCTAACAGATTTTGAAAGTAAGGTTTCCACTTATCGGAAGTATCAACAAGCTCGGAAGCCCAGTTGATAAATTGATTTCCTTTCGCAAGTTTTTTTGCTTTACGTTTTTTATCAAAGGAAGTTAATTTAGCAATCAATCCTTTGTTAGCATCCGATTTTTTCAGCAGATAGAAAGATGCTTTGCCGAGTTCATATTTTTTCAAATAGTCAATTGCGTTTTTAAGGTCATCAAGATGTTCAATAAATAAATTATTCAAAACATCTTTAAGAGCGGCATTTAATGCAAGGCGGTATTTTTCACTCGTGTTACCTACGTCAGCTACAATTGTTCTGTCATTTTCTGTCCAACTGCTGTTTCCCAGTAAAACTTTTGAACCTTTTGATACGCCTTCCAAATTAGCAACCAGCGATTGGATCAGTTCAATTTTATTTTTGATACCGGCAATAACATTTCTTCCTTCGAGTTCCTGTTTATGCAGATCATTTAGATGTGCTTCAAGTTCTTTCTTTTCTTTTTCCTTTGCAACATATTCCGCATCCGATTCAGCAATCTTTTTTTCTACATCTTCTCTTTCCTGGGTCAGTTCTTCCAAGTAGCCAACTGTTTTTGCAATGTTGCTTGTAGTATCCTGAATGAACTTATTGAGTTTCTGAATTTCAAGATCCGATTTTTCAGTAAGATCTTTCGTGTTATTGATTTTATTCTCGGACTGCGTAATTTTTCTTTCCAGTTCATTCAGTTTTTCAGTTTCAGCTTTTACACTTTCTCTGAATTTTTCAAGTTCATCTTTTTTTGCTTCTAAAACAGAATGTCCTTCATCAATTTGAGCTTGCTTTTCTCTTACCTGATCTTCATAATCAGTCAGTAATTGCTTGCTGGTTTCAATTGTGGATTCATTCTCAATTTTTTGAAAGTTAAACTCCTCCAATTCCAAGCGGTAATTTTCAAGATTTCTCCGCAGAACTTTATCGCGTTCCTGCGCAACGGAAATGTTTCTTTCTTTATCGTGCAGTTTATTTGTATTGTCAGAAAGCTCCTGTCTTTTTTCGCTTAGTTCATATTCAATTGAAGATATTTTATCTCTGAATGAGATCAACTCATTTTCAATTTTTCTCGTGTTAAGATCGATCTCTTCCTTCTGTTTGTCTGATTCAATTTTCGTTTCTTGCAGTTGGTTTAATTCCAATGTGAACTTAGAATATTCACGTTCTGCAAGGTCTAATTCTTTTTCCCTTAAAATTGAATGGATCTGGTTATACTTATCAGCTTTCTTCGCTTGTCTGGATAGGGAATTAACAGTTTTCTGTACTTCACTTACTATATCGTTCACACGGGTTAAATCAGATTTAACATCGTCCAGTCTTTTTAATGTTAAACGTCTTCTCAGTTTATACTTATTAACACCGGCAGCCTCTTCAAACAGATGACGTCTTTCATCCGCCTTACTGCTCAAGATAGTTTCAACCATCTTAAGCTCAATAACCGAATAAGCATTTGTGCCCATTCCTGTGTCCATAAAAAGATTAGTGATGTCCTTTAACCTGCAGATATTCTTATTCAGCAAATACTCACTTTCACCGGATCTGAATATTCTTCGTGTAATTGTCACTTCGGAATATTCGGTAGGGAGGATGCCTTTATCGTTGACCAAAGTTAATGATATTTCAGCCATTCCCATCGGCTTACTTTTCCGGGTACCGTTGAAAATGACATTTTCCATTTTATCACTGCGGAGAGTGCTGCTTTTCTGCTCACCTAATACCCATCTAATTCCATCAATGATATTAGTTTTGCCGCAGCCGTTTGGACCTACTATACCCGTAATACCCCTATTAAAGTTAATAACGGTTTTATTGGCAAAAGATTTAAAACCAAATATTTCCAGCTTAGATAGATACAATCAGCTCGTTCCTACAAATGTTGAAATTGTTTAAAAGTATTGATTATATAGTCAATAGATGCGTAGGTAAACTGATAGTAAGCTAATGTGCCCCCGGCAAGAATCAAAAACAGAAGTATTGCATAGAAATATACTCGTACAGGACCAACATCAAATATTACATAAACCCCTTTCAGCAGTCTTTGTATAGTCCAGATAAAAAATAAAAATAAAAATATGTATAAATAAGTATTGAACATATTGATTTCTAAAATTCTGTATAAAACCATAGTGAGCGGAAGGAGAATAACAACCGGCAGATAAGCCCAGACAATGGTAAAGAATATATTTCTATAATAGATCTTTGTCCTTATGAAAAATGATGCCCACTTAATTAAAATACTGATCACCAAAAACGAGAGTAAACTAATAGCGAATAAAAGGAAGAATGCCTCAACAGGATTCCATGCAAAATAACTCACGAAATCAATGATTGAAGGATTACCAAACGCGATGAGTAATTTATCATATAATAAATTCGATCGAAGATAATAAAAAAGATTGTTTAGCAGCAAAGCGTGCGCCCCTGCCAGAATTACCATCAAAATTGCCGAATGAATCCCGGACATGATTCTATGATCTCTGATATCCGCAAAAAAGTTATATGGACGCAGCAAAGCTCTTATAGCATCTTCGCGGAACTTTTTCTTCGAGTTTACAAGCACACCCATAAAAATTGATAAGCCGAGACCCATAAAAATAAAAAACAATGGAGCGTCGTCAGCTTTATTTCCCAATGGAATCGTAATTCTGTTTGCTTTTTTCAACTTGGATTGGATTACATTGTAACCAATCCTGTTCACGTTTCTATCAGCAGCAAGAATTCCAATTTGATAATAATTATTTGTGGAGAACTTAGTATAAAGTGAGTTAAAATCTCCGTAATAATCAAACATACTATTGATAAAAAATCCGGCAGATTTAAGCGACTTGGAAAGATTGATAGTTTCTTCGAAAAATTTAGCCTGCCCTTCAATAGAAAACTCATTCAAATATCCGTTTGTATTTCCTTTATAAGATGGATAAGTAGCGCCGCTAATGAATATCTTGCTGGCTCCCAAACTTTGTACGGAATTTTCAAGTTTGTTTTGAATTCTTGCCATATTTGGTGAATAGAGCTCAACTCCATATAGATCAAGACCTTCAACAACTTTTGTTGGATATCCGATAAAGGAAGCATAAGTAAGCTTGTTCTTTTTCTCAACAGTATTCAGCAAATCGGTGATAAATCTTGATTGCGGTGCAGAATCAGCAATGTAGCTGCCTCCCAAGCCAATTCCTAACACGATAGGATGATCAAAATAAGCTTGATAAAGATCTTTAAAATATTCAGTTGCTCTATCTTTAAAATTTGTATCGTCGGCAAAACTTTCCGGGAATGAGTTCAGCGGCATTTCAACAAATGCGAACAGACCTAATTCCTGACAAATATTCAAAGCGAACGGATGCGGAGTTGCTTTAGCAAAGCGAACACTATTTACACCCAAATTCTTTATTATCTGCAAGTCTTCTCTTAACTGCTTATAACTAATAAGACTTCCGTAATTTTCATCCGAAATGATGTAAGTTACTCCTTGCAGAGTTAATTTCTTCCCGTTTAATACTAATCCGTCTTCATTTTTCTGAAGATCATAGAAGATCAAGTTCTTCTGAATTTCATCAACCACCGAATCATTTTTGGTTAATGTGAATTTAGCCACATAATTATTCGGATTTTCAGGAGACCACAGTTCAATATTTTTTAGAGTAATATTGTGGCTTGCTAACTTTTTAATGTTACCAGCCGGATCGACTAAAACAACTCCTAAGCGGTATTTGCTTCTGTCGCGCTTTTTGTAAATATAATCGATCGAAAAATTAAAATTAATTTTCGCAGAAGTCCTCTTTTTGTTGAATTCTGCAGTATAGTTTAAAAGCTCTAAATGCTCTTTCGGAATAACTTCAAGAAATACTTCACGCAGAATTCCGCCCGATTCTTTTGGAAATAAAAATCTTTGATGAAGCGGGATAGTCGACCTCGAATCGAGTTCATCGCTTATTTTAAGAGTAAGAATATTTTCATCTTCAATATTGATAAGTTCATTCGGGAGTTCAATTGTAAAAGGAATATCTCCCGCGGTCTTTTTTACAAGAATAAGGTCATTTAAGTAAATATCAACCAGATACGAAATACCTAAAAAATGAATTTTGAAGAAATAATTAGATATCCAACTTGTATCAATTCCCAACACTCTTTGATAAATAATAGATTTATCGGAATTGAATTTTGAAGGAACACTAATATTAACACTTGATGTTTTAGAATCTTCGACAAATACTTTCCAATCAGAATTCAGCGGTATTATCTTTCTTGTTAAGGTATTGGAAAAATTAACAGAATCAACTTGATATGAATTATCAACCGGTAGTTCTTTAATTTTAATTTGTGAATAAGAAGTTGAAAAAATAAATAATAAAAGGAATAAAAACGAAAAGCGTTTTTTCATAATTTTCAGCGTTTTTCTAAAAAATGACAAGTGCAAATATACTAAAAGAAAGAGGCGAAATCAATGAGAAAATCGGCTAAAATAAAGCATAATAACGATTTACGAATTATTTTTTATAATGAAACTTTGTGATTTAAATCATAAATTTTAATTAGAGAATATTTTATTTTATGTGCTAAATAGTTGAAAAATAATTTAATATCCATTTGTCTTTTTAGGTTTTAATATTTCTGGAGAAATAACATGTTACAGAAAAATTCCTTTTTTACAAAGTTGTTCTATGTAAGTATTTTCGTTTTCTTATCAACTTTTCTATTTCAAACATGTTCGAATGATAACCCTGTTTCGCCGCCGGATGGAGATGGGAATGAAGCAAAACTGGATACTATCATTAATGTTGATATGTCCGATGCAACTATTACTTATAAAGATAACGTTAGTATATTAATTCCGCAGGGAACAGTTTCCGGTGATACAAAATTGATTGTTAAAGAATTAACAAGTAGTTCAGTTCCAACTGATTCCGAGATGGAATTTCCAAATGCATATGAAATAACTTTGGGCAATCAGCATATTTTTGATAAGCCATTGAAAATAACATTGAAATATGATCCGCAAAAATTAAATGAAGGAAAACTAAAATATAAAATTGGTGCTGCTTACTATGATGAAACATTGAAAAGGTGGGCGTTATTTCAAGATGTTTCTGTCGATTCTGTAGAAAACACTGTTTCTTTTACTACATCACATCTTACAAAACTAAGTTGGTGGAAATTCAAAAAAGTTCTTGGATATACCGATTATTTAACAAGTCCCCATTTTATAATTTATTGGACAGATGGAACAGTACCTTCAAATACCGATTACAAATCAAGTTTAACTAGTCATAAAGGAACTGCTCCTTATTATATTCAGGATATTCTTTATTATTTGGAGGAAGCTCGGCAAGTTTACGAAGATAAGAAATTAACAGTACCCAAAGATACAACCAATAAAGCAGAAGTTAGAATATTAGAATTATCAAAAGGAGAAGATGGCAACACAAGTTACTTTGGTTTTATTAGAATAAGTCAAAATATTAAAAAAGATAGTTATTTTTCACAAGAGGAGTTAGTTAAAATTACTTGTGCACATGAACTGTTGCATTATGTTCAAGATTATTACTATATGTTTACATTTGAAGGTAATATTATCAAATGGTGGTTGGAAGCAACCGCTGTACAAGCTGATAGAATAGTTTGGCCTAATAAATCGAAATTCGAAGCAATAAATTACGCTGATGGTTTAATAGACGGTCAGCTTGAACGATCATGGGATGATTGTAATAGTGATCCTAATTACTATATTGCAGGAGGATTTTTAACCTACTTAACTACCTATCGTGATGGTCCTAAATTAAGTATTCCAAAAATTATTATTGAATCTGGTAAAGCGACTAATGTTAGCTATTTCAGGACTATATTAAATGATTATTTGAAGAGTAACCTTTCATCATATGGTATTGGTCATGAGTATAGAGATTATATCAAATGGGCTTATGAGCATAGAGGTCCAATTAAAATTAATTACACACCTCCGCTCCAAGCAGGAAATGGAAAATATGTTGTACCAGTAAGATTAACGGAAACAGATCCTTCTTGGAATGGGAATGTTACAATCCCATATTTAGCGGCAAAAATGGTTAAAATTATTTCGCCTACATCTCAAGGATCAACAACATTTAAGATAGTTGTGAATAACCAGGATACTCAAATCGAACAATATGTATATGTTACGGATAAAGACAAAACTGTTTACAAAAAATACTTGATAAAAAATGATACACTAAAAATTAATTTGGAAAGTAAAAATCAATGGATAGATATACTGAGTTGTAATATTTTCAAAGATGACAATGGAAGTTTCGATTTAAGCGTTGAGTTAATACAAGCTCCTACAATAACAAGCATTACTCCTGCTACAGCATCCGTTGGTGATGTTGTCCAGATCAAAGGGAACAATTTCGGAAGTAACTCAAATTCCGGAGAGGTATGGTTTGGTGCAATAAAAGCTCTAGCTTCCGACATTGTATCGTGGCTTGACAATCAAATAGATGTAAAAGTTCCTGAAGGCGCAGTTACTGGTGATGTTCACATTGTAGCTGATGGTGAGAAAAGCAATGGTGTTAGTTTTACAGTCAAAGATTCCTTAATAGTTAATCATCCCGGTTTTGAATCTTGGTTTTCTTGTGTTTTACATAGAACTTTTTCAAATGGGGACCCTGATGATTATTCAACGTTTTTCTCACCATATTTATACGCATATGAAGATTCCACAATGACAATAAATAATAATGTACTTAGCTATACAATAACCTATAATGAAAAGAAAACGATTAAATTAATTTTAACTGTTGATGATTTAAGAAATCCAACTTTGATTACTGATTTTGAATATACTGAAACGATTGATGAACCCACAGATCAATATGGAGATTCTTTTTTCGAAAAAACAAAAATTACTGGGAAAAATATTCCCCTTTCTTTTGAAGATTCTGGTGTAGACATTAAAAAATTCAAAATTGAAGGTGATGTTTCTTCTAATATTATTAATATTGAATATACTTCAACTTCCAATAATTCTGTAACAGGTTATTGGAGTAATTATGAACTGACTAGTTATGACGTAACTAATAGTAAAATATATATCACTTACAGTATTGAATAAGTTTTTATAAATAAGAAAGATTATTATTAAAAATTTTCAGTAGAGATTTGATTTCTCAAATCTTTACTAGAAGCCTTTGCATAATCTTCCAAAATATGTGAGATTGCCCCAAAGCGACTCTCACAGAGCCACACCTCGATGAAAGGAATCGAGGTTCGCAATGACCGATTATAGGTTATGCAAAGCTTTCTCTTACTACAGACGTTTTGCAATAGAATTATTTCATTATCACGATTGATAAAACACAATCGTGAGACACATTTTAATAGGTTATAAAAAGTCTTTTTGAAAAAATTAGTTTGGATTTATTTTACCCAACCCCGCCTGCCGGTTGGGCAGATCTAAATCCCCTCCGAGGAGGGGACTTAAAGCTTGAAATATTAAACAGCTTTTATAATTCCAACAAATGAATCAGCTTTTAAGCAAGCGCCGCCAACAAGCGCGCCGTCAATATCAGGCTGACTCAACAACTCTTTTGCATTCTCAGGTTTAACACTGCCACCGTATTGAATTGTAACATCTTCAGCAAATTCTGCCGAGTACATTTCGGTAAGCAGTCCGCGAATAAATTGGTGAACTTCCTGTGCTTGTTCAGGCGTAGCTGTTTTGCCTGTTCCAATTGCCCATACCGGCTCGTATGCAACTATCATTTCAGAAAGCTGATCTGCTGAGACATCTTTCAATCCTTCTTTAACTTGGCGTTCAATCACGTTTTTCATTTCGCCGCTTTCTCTTTCTTCCAATGTTTCGCCGATGCAGAAAATAGGGATGAGTGAATATTCAATTGCTTTTTTAATTTTGCTGTTGATCAATTCATCGGTTTCGCCGAAAATAGTTCTTCTTTCAGAATGTCCGAGAATCACATATTCACATCCAACACTTTTTATCATCGAAGCGGAAATAGCGCCGGTATAAGCGCCGCTATCTGCTGCACACATATTCTGAGCGCCGAGTCCAATATTCGTATCTTTAATTAAAGCATGAACTGTTTCCAGCGAAGTATATGGCGGACAGATGATCACATCGGCGTTATTATCCTCGCCTAATAAATTTTTAATCTCACTTACTAAAGTCACAGACTCGTTCAAGTTCTTGTTCATTTTCCAGTTGCCAGCAACTATTGTTTTTCTCATTTTACTCCTCTATAATAAATTAGATAATTCTTATCCTAATGCTTCAACGCGCTTTATTTCGGGAACGTCACGCATTAAAGCCCTTTCAATACCAGCGCGTAAAGTCATCTGCGACATTGGGCATCCGACGCATGCACCTGTCAAGCGGACTTCAACTATTCCGTCTTCTTTTATATCCACAAGTTCAACATCGCCTCCGTCAGCCTTCAAATAAGGGCGCACCGATTCCAGTGCATCTAAAACCTTTTGTCTTAATACTTCAGCCATTTCAACCCCTATCGTTATAATTTAATTTCTACTTCTTTAAACAGATCATTCGAATTTTTGATGCTCACTTGTGCAGCTAAATTACGAGCAATATCCATAATGATCTTTGTATTGTCCGAATCCGGTAGAGCATGAACTATCGGCTTACCGTTATCACCGCCTTCTCTTATCCTCGGATCAATTGGAATATTACCGAGCAATTTTGTGCCTAACTGGTTGGCTAATTTCTCTCCGCCGCCGCTTCCGAAAATATCGTATCGTTTGCCGGTATCCGGTGCAATAAAGTAACTCATATTTTCAATAATACCAAACACCTCAACATTAACCCGCTCAAACATTTTCAAACCTTTAACAGCATCTATCAAAGATACTTCCTGCGGAGTTGTTACAATGACCGCTCCTGTAAGAGGAATTGTCTGTACAAGAGTTAATTGGATATCGCCTGTTCCGGGGGGCAGATCATAAATCAAATAATCAAGATCACCCCAATTAACGTCAGTCATAAACTGCTTAAGCGCCCCGCTAGCCATTGGTCCGCGCCAGATAACCGGGTTATCATCATCGATCATGAACCCGATTGACATAAGTTTGATACCGTAGCTTTCAATTGGAGCTAATTTTTTTGTTTCGGGATCCTGGAATAGACCAGTATTTTTAGGTACTCCAAGCATCATTGGAATACTTGGTCCGTAAATATCCGCATCAATTATTCCAACCTTGGCGCCGTCTCTTGCTAGCGCTAAAGCTAAGTTAACAGCAACTGTGCTTTTACCGACTCCCCCTTTACCGCTGGCAACGGCAATGGTGTTTTTAACGCCCGGTAAAATTGCATCTTTCGATTGATTCAAATGAGCGCTTACGTTTGAGGTCATATCTATATTTACCTCCGTTGCTTCAGGTATATCCTTTTTAATTGCGGCAACGCAGTCATTTTTAATTACATCTTTCAGCGGGCAGGCTGGAGTTGTTAGCTCAACCTGTGCAGTAATTTTTGTCCCGTCAATAGTTATATCCTTAACCATATTCAAAGTTACAAGGTCTTTGTGAAGATCAGGGTCAATCACATTGCGAAGTGCGTTTATCACATCATCTTTTTTAATCTCTGTCATCGTTTTTCCTTTCTCATAATATTCTGGACAACAAAATTACTAAATAATAAATTTGTGTGCTAATAGAATACATGTAATCTTTTTATTGGATAGGGAATGGGACTTTAATAGAACTGATTTGCACGGATCAAACATAATTCAATATACTTGATAATAAGTTTAAGTATGCTTAACTTTATAACAAGGAAAAATTCCAGTATCAAGAATCCGGTATCCAGTAACAAGTATCTAGAATCCAGTATATGCCGAGTATATCTAAAGAAAATTATATTAAAGCCGTTTATAGTTTATGTCAGAATGATGCTCATTCCGTGTCAACTTCTGCGCTTGCTGCAAAGTTGAATATAACCAATGCCGCTACAAGCGATATGGCAAAAGGACTTTCGAAGCAGGGCTTTATAAAATATGAAAAGTATAAAGGAGTTAGTTTAACACAGAAGGGTGAAAAAACAGCTATTGAAATTATAAGAAAACACCGGTTATGGGAATTGTTTTTGATGAAATCCTTAGAACTCGGCTGGGAAGAGGTGCACTCGGAAGCAGAGCACTTGGAACATCAAACCACTGAGTTTCTAATTGATAAGATCGATGACTTTCTAGGTAATCCGAAATTCGATCCTCACGGTGAACCAATCCCGCAGAAAGACGGGACTATTCCGAATATGGGTGCACAGATTCCTCTGAACAAGTCGCAGGTTGGAAAGGAATACCTTGTGAAAAGGGTAAGTGATGAGTCGAAAGAAGTAATGGACTATTTTACGGAAATTGGATTGAACTTGAACTCTAAAATTAAGATAAAGAATTTTTTGGAGTATGATAATTCAACAATAATAGAATTAAATAATAATGTTCATTCTTTCAGCGAAAAAATTGGTAAAAGAATTTTTGTTTCGCAGTTAAATGAATAGTTATATATATAATAAACTGTATTAAACAAAATTTGTTTT
>QILJ01000388.1 GCA_003233295.1 Ignavibacteria bacterium
ATAAGCAGAATGAATATCCGGTTCATTTCCGTGCCAGTAATATGAGCCCGGAATCCAAGTAGCGAGTTGAGGATCTGAGAGGGCAAAGAAATCATTCAATTCACTAATAAAGTATTCACGGCTTTTGAAAAGTGATATCAAACCATCGGCATCAAACGGAACAGCCCACCGCCATTGAAGTGCACTTCCTTCTACGTATCCTTTTGTGTACTCCTCATCCCAATCCGTATAGGTCAACTGCAGGGGTTTAAATTTCTTCACGAAACTTCCATCACTGTTCCTGGCTTGAAAATATTGAGTTTCAGGATTCCAGACATTCTTATAATATTTTGCATGTCCGGCAAACAGAAGTGAGTCTTCTTTGTATCCCAATGCTCCGGCGAACAAACTAATCGAATGATCAGCCCAAGCATACTCAAGAGTTCGGCTTACAGATCTTTCTTTAATATCAGCCGGGCAATATCCATATTTTAAGTAACCTTCAATTGATCTTCTACCGGAACTTGCAGAGCCTCTCGGCGTGGGCGCTAACGCAGTCAATTTCATTTTATCAAAAGCAGCATCCGTGTCAAAATCCTTTATGCCTTTTAAATAAGAACCGGCAATTGTGATATCCGCAGGTGATCCAAGCATAGATCCAGTGTACCCATTTCCAGAAGGCCATCGCGGCAACCAGCCTCCCTGTTCAGCCATCTTTATAAGAGAGATGATCATATCATGCTGATGACCTTTTGCTATCAAAGTAAAAAGCGGATGAATAGTCCTGAACGTATCCCATAAAGAGAGGTCTGTGTAATAAGTAAAACCAGTTGCTCTGTTAATTTTATTGTCAAACCCTAGATATTTGCCGTTAACATCACTGAATATTGTAGGCATCTGAAAACTTCTGTAAAGCGAGCTATAGAAGATCACCCTTTCATCATCGGTGCTTCCATTAATCTTTATTATTGAAAGTTTATCTTCCCATTTGGCAATTGCATTCTGCAGAATATCATCAAAGGAATTGTTCCCTACTTCACTATCTAAATTCAACCTAGCATTATCAATACTTACATAGGAAATACCAACCTTCACATTTACGGTTCGATCTTGGCTATTATTATCAAAACTAAGGTTGACGGTTATATCATCACTTGAGGCAGTCTGCATGTTTTCTTTATAGCTTGATCCATTCCATATTCCATAATTCGAAAAAGGTTTGTCAAAGTATGCAACAAAATAGACCTTGATTCCGCCATATCTTTTTGAGAAAGTCCCGAACATTTTTGCTGATCCAACAATCTCTTTCTTGTCCGGATAGATTGTGACATTCCCATCTTCCGCTTTTCCCTCGCCTAAAGCGTTAGTTACTTTTATCATTAAGCTGCGGTTGGTATTCTCCGGGAAAGTGTAACGATGCAGACCAACTCTTACAGTGGCAGTTAATTCACTAAGTATCCCTTCGTCCTTTAGTTTTACGCTGTAGTAACCTGGAAAAGCTGCTTCGTCAGAGTGTGAGAAGATATGATAGTAATCCTCGTGATAATTTATTTCATCGGGTGATCTAGTGGTTGGAGTAAAAAGGAAGCTTCCGCCGTCAGTTGCACCGGTACCGCCAAGCCTAGTATGGCTGAAACCGATTATCTTATTATCACCGTAGTAATATCCCGATGTATTGTATCCTCTTGTATTTGTGTAAAGGGAAGCTGTTTCCGGACTTAAACGAACCATTCCAAATGGGACTGTTGCTCCCGGGAAGTTCTGCCCGCAAACCCACACCGGAAATCCGCCGGTACCGATAAAATTATTTACCCATTTACCATAGTAACCTGGTTTTGCATTATCAGTATGATTATTAGGCTGAGAACTGACAACGCTATTATACTTTAACCACATGCCGAATAACGTTAACAGCGCAATCATGATAGGGACACCTAAAACATATAAAATTATTTTCAATATTTTTTTCATAATCACTTTTCTTTATTAACTTGAGCGAAATAATTGCTTTAACTGGCTGAGTTCTAGTTATATCAGCAAAATAACAAATTTAACTTGTCTGTAAGACTCCTTCGTTGAACTACTCCGTAGTTCCTTATAGTTTTGTCATCTTTAACCACGTATTTTATACGTGGTTATTATAACTTTGACTGCTTTGCAGTTATAACAGAACTGTGAAACAGTTCAAATTATAATAACTATGGGTGAAACCCATAGTTAAGGATAAACAAGAAACAATCTACAACCCCAACGGGGTTGTCCATAGGACTTTTAAAGAGAAATATAATTGCTGAATTAATTAGAACTTAACTCTTTAACTAAACCACTAACTATATTAATAAAGCATCCCATGGTTTCCGCAGCGGTCTGTACATCCTTTTTGCAGCTTCAGGATTTCCTACAATTGTTTCCTTCTTTGCATCCCAAGTAATCGGCTGACCTTCTCTGATGCTAATATCGGAAAGATGGCAGATAATATCTGACCTTACAGCCGAGTGAAGATTATCCACTGGCTGCTTCCTGCTTATAACAGAATCAATAAAATTATAACGCTGATTTTTACTTACTTCTAAACGTTTTGACCCGGGATTTTTCCCTAATCTATATAATTTTTCATCAGAGACTTTCCAGCCTCCGCGGTTTACTTTCACCCATCCTTTTGTCCCTACAAATAGAGTTCCGTGAACCGGTTCTACTCCGGGATGCGGATTAAGTCTTGCTGCTGTTTGGTCATCCATAAATCTCATTTTAAGACCACTATCGTAGGTGCATGTAACATCCCAGTTTGTAAGTGTGTTAAACAACCCGCCAATTCCAATTTCACCAGAACCTTCATAATGTGTAGGGATCGTATTCTCCATTCCAGAATTATCTGCCCACCACTGTAGCATATCTGCCGGATGTGCTCCCCAGCCGGCAATAAAACCAATGGCATAATCATAAATATGAAAGATCCCATTTCGATAGCTTTGAACCAGGCAGCGATCTTTACTAAAAGGAGCTTTGGGAGCAGGCCCGAGCCAAAGCTCATAATCAAAGCCATCAGGAACAGGGAGTACAGGTGTAGCAGATCCGCCAGACTCGCCATGCGGCGCCCATACGTAAACCTCCTCAACATCACCTATATGACCGTTGAGTACTAATTCTATTCCCATACGAACTTGAGCTATTGATCTCTGCTGCGCACCATATTGAAAAACTCTATTATATTTATCTACAATCGCTCTTGCAGCAATATCTTCTGCTATAGATATACTCAACGGTTTTTCAGTGTACATATCCTTACCAGCTTTAGCTGCAGCCAAAGACAAAGGAACGTGCCAGTGATCCGCTGTAGCAATATGCACTGCGTCAATATCTTTTCTATCTAATAAGTCACGAAAATCATTGTAGTCATCACAGTTATCAAACTGTTCCTTTCTCATTATTCTTCGCTCTCTAATAGGATCACATACTGCAACTACTTGAGATTTGTCATATCTTTTATAATCTATTGCTGCACCTGATCTATTACCGCAGCCAATAAGACCAATATTCACTTTATCACTAGGAGGAGTAACTCCGTTTCTGCCCAACACAGTACTCGGAATTACGGTAGGAAAGCCTGCTAATACACTCATTGCTGCAGTACCTTTAATAAAAGATCTTCTTGAAATTCCCATTTCTATTTCTCCATTTAATTAAAATATTATTTAACTCTCTATGGTTACATCTTTTTCAAATGTGCAACTTGCAAAATAATTACAAACGGCTGAGCTCTAGTAATTACAGCAGTATTAACATACCACGAATAATAATGTTGTGAAAAAGCCCAACTTTTATAGTCGTAAAAATTTCCTCAAATAAATAAAAGCTTGAATAATAATAACAATCAAAATAAACTAAAAGTTGGGCTTTTATTCATTTTTAATTTTGCTCTATTGCTTAGAACTTAACCCTATAAATTAATTTATCATTATCTTTTTCCATGTGTCAAAAACAGCATATACATTTTCTGGTTTTGCACCAGGTCCAAATTCACACTGTCCGATTAAACCTCCGTCAGAATAGAGTTCACTGAATATATCTCCAACCACATTTTCAATTTCGTTCACACTAAAGTTCGGGAGTATATTTTGTCTATCTACTTCTCCCCAAAAAGTTATTTGACCTTTAAATTGATTTAAATTCTTTAATTGCATAGCGAATATTTGTGAATTTAATGCATTAATTCCTATTTCTATTAGATCCGGTATTATGCTCAGTATATTTCCATCGGAATGCATAAAAATATATTTATTATTTTTTCTCGCAATGTTAATGTATTCTTGATAAAGCGGTTTGAATATTTCTCTCCACATTTCGGGTGATATCAATAAGCTGTTTTGTGCTCCCCAGTCGTCCATTATAAATAACGCATCAACATCGGTTTTAGCCCATGATTCTAACCTCTTGCAATTGAAATCATGAATGGTTTTTAGTAAAGTTTCAAATTCATTTTTACTTTCATAAAAATCTGTATAGATATTTTCACTTCCTCTTAGAAACTGGATCCTTTCAAATGGTCTAGCACAACAAGGGGAAACAATAAATTTATCTGAATTTTCTTTGCAGAAATCATTTATTCTTCCAAATTCTAATGACAAAAAATTGTTCGGAACTTGAAATGAATCAATATCATCCCATGTTTTTATAATTGGATTTTTAACTTCTCCAATAATTCCATCTTGTTTGTTTTCAAATAAACAACCCCATTCATCAATATATTCACCAATTTTATATTCGTTACCTTTAGTTTTAATAGTTTTGGTTAATAGATTAGGGGCGCTAATTATATCATCCGGAAATTCTTCCCTAATATCTTTAAGTTCTTTTGGATAGTGCATTTCTGCCCACGGCAAATCCCAAAGTTGTATTGGAATTTCACTAGGTGAATCAAATTCTAATGTTTTAATTACATTCTTTTTAGCATTTTCCATTGAGCTTAAAATTTTTCTTTGATATATTCATCAAAAATATTATTTAATTCTTTTAGGTTACCCATTCCACTATGCACATAAACACGGTAACGCAGAGTTAACGTTTCTCCAGCTTTTATTGTATATGGACTATTATAAAGAAATCCGGGATTGGTATATACAAATGGAGGTTCATCATTTTTATTTTCAGTGTTAATAACATATCCTGGAACTGGGTGACGAGGATTTTTATAGTAATCGAAAATTGTTATCCCAGCTGATTTAGTAGTATCATCTTTTATTACTCCGCTGATATCTGTCCACTTAGTTGGGTATGTATGTATATCTAGTCCTTTTCTTCCTTCATTATTTAATAGTTCTATTCCTGTTAATGTTTTCGAATTAATGCGCAAACCCAATGTAGCATAACCACCCCAGCGCCGTCCGCCTTTTTGTCCTTCAATAGGAGTTCGTTCCAAAACTACATCCTTTTCACCAGCTTTAAAATCACTTTTCCAATCAATATAATAATCTCCATTTTTATTCGGAGGACTAATATAAATTGTCCGCTTTTCAGTTAACACGGCATCACTACCGGGTGGATGATAAGAAAGCTCTAAATTCATCTGAGCTGAAAGATCATCATTTGTTTTAATGGTTTGCTTTGTAACTTCAGTTAATCCTTCCGGAAGGTGTGTCTTTCTATCTTCCTCCCAGTAATTAATGCCATTAATATATTTCCACGAAAACCACAAAGCATAATGCCAAGGATGATCGGAAGGACTTAACCAAGTTAGTGTATATCCGTCAATTGTATTCAGCGGGTGAAAATATGGTTTCCCTATTTTAGGAAGATTAAATTGCCAGACAATCTTATAATCATTTATTAATGCAACTGTCGTATCGGTTTGTTCCCAGTACTTACTTTGCCTTTCAGCAATTTTAAAAGTCGCAGGCCAAGGTTCTTGTATAGGGATTGTTACTTTACCAGTTGCAGCCCACTCGGTTCCTCTTAATAAAAGCGTTCTCCATGCGATGTTCTGCATCGTCGCTTTGTTATGCCCAAGTACACTGAAAAAACCTCGTCCCTTTCCATAATGTGTTGTAACTATAATAGGTTCATATTTATCTGTACCCTTCCAGTCAGATGATGAATAAGCCGCGCACAATATTTTTATGTTCGGCTGAAATTTTGTATTGTTCCAAAGTTCATCTTTTATATAGAAATCTTTTAACCCTTTTGTTACGGGGTGATTCGTATCTTTGATAATAACTTTAAATGTATGGATAGGTCCATGTCCAGTGATACCTTTTCCCCAAGTACCTCCGGCAATCTGCTGAAATTCAGGCCAATCCTGTAGTGTAGAACTGCCGGCGTGAACAACCACGAATCCTTTTCCGCTTGCGACAAAATCTAAGAAAGCCTTCTCTAGGTCTGGCTTCCACCGATGTCCGGTAACGTCAGGCCAAGTATTCCAATTGCTGAGTATTACATCATATTGGTTAAGTTCATTTGGATTAAGATTTTCGGGATTGTTTGTAACCGTTACCTTAAATCTGCCGCTTTCCTTTAAGAGATTTTGAATTGCTGGAGTTGTCAGTTGCCACTTGTGATTATTTTTCCCGCTGAGAATTAGAACTTCAATTTTGCTGTGATCTGCTGCATTCATAATCTGACCTGAAGAAAAAAACATAAATAAAGTAAAACAAAAAAACCATGCACTAAATTTTACTCTAGTTTGAAATGCGGAAGTCCATCTATTTTTCATGATTGCTGCTCCAAAGGAAATGATGATGTAAGAAATTGTAATTGCTAAATCCCTTTAACCGGGATCTTTTCTGCTGTGAGATATTCCCGCTAAAAACTCGCGGGAACAATAGATTAAATTTAGAAACATGGAATTTTAAGAACATAAAAATATTTCTCCATAATTTAATTATAGAAGCCTTTGAATAACCTATTTTCACAATCTGTTTTTAGTAATATTACTTTAATATTTGCTGTTCTCGGGAGGCGTAGCATCCTAAATGG
>QILJ01000168.1 GCA_003233295.1 Ignavibacteria bacterium
ATTTTACCCGAACTTAAAATAGGCGTTAACATCGGAATAATTACACCATGATACTTTTTTAATTTTTTCAAATTCAGCCTCACCTAAGTGTGTTTGATATATAGCTATGTAGTTCAAATATAGATTCCATTATTTAATACTTCAATTTAATATACAACTCTTTTTTCTTGAACTTGCATTACAATTAACTTTTAAATCGAATCATTAAATAATCTAGTCGATAAAGGTAACTAACAAAAATTAGTTATCTTGATATTTTCTTCAATTATACAAAGGCAGTGCAAATTGCACTGCCCTATTAAAGAACATTTCTATAATGTGTATTTTAGACCTATTCGTGACCACCATGAATAATACTCAACTTGAGTAGGGCGAGATTCAACACCCATATATTCATATTTTGGTTCATTTGTTAAATTAACAAATTCTAAAAATAACTTCAGATTATCGATAAATTCATAAGATGCGCTTAAATCCAATTGTTTATGATCTTTTATCCAAAAATCTCCACCTTCTGATCCACCAACTTCTTTAATAAATCGACCTTGGTAATTAAAACTTATCCTTGCCGTGAAACGACTTATTTCATAAGCAAGTGAGATGTTTCCAACATCACCGGATTGTCCCGGGATAACTCCTTCACGTCCAAGAAGATCAGCATTTGACCATGTATGAGAGTAGTTTATATAAATACCGAAACCAGACAAAAATCCTGGAAGAAAAGTTAATTCTTGCTGCCAATTTAATTCTAGACCATATAAACTGGCATTTCCGCCATTAACAGTTGTCCTAAGGTCGTATCCAATATATTGACCACTTTGAACTTTTGTTCTAGTTTCAAAAATGATATCTTTAAGATCTTTGTAGAAAAGACCTGCTGAAAAAATACCAATACCATGGAAATAATGATCAAACATTAAATCAAGATTGGTAGAAGTTGTAGGTACCAACTCCGGATTACCACTTTTGATTCTTTCTTTTCTATTATTTACATATAGATGAGGTGCCATATCCCAATAATTAGGTCTGGACATAGATTGTGTTGCAGCAAACCTAAGTTTAGTTGATTGAGCCACACTGTATTTTAGGTGAAACATTGGAAATAACTTATTATAATTCTTAGTTTGGTCAACTTCTTCTAAAGATGAAAAATCACCGTCGGCATCAAAAATTAATTTATTTCCTATCAGTTCATTACTGGTATATTCATCTCTTAGACCTAGCAACAGAAAGAGTTTACCAAAATTTACATCTGTCATTGCATAAAATGCTGTTACGCTTTCATTAACTCTATAGCTGGCTCCTTTTGAATCTTCAATATCAGGGTTACCTATTAATTTACCATCTTTATCACGATTAGCATCGAAGAATACTTTGTAGTCATCCCAATTGGCTTGCTCTCCAAATGTATAATTATCATTAAAAAAATCATTCCTTTGGCGATCTGATAACCATTGAGACATAAACAAATTATTATCTCCTTTCCATTTGTACTTCGATCTGTTATCATTACGATCTTTAGACAAAGAAGTATACTTACCACCAATTTTAAAGTTAGATGCATTTTGCCACAAACGATAGGGCATATTGAAGTTAATACTAGCTGCCCTATTTATAGTAGAGGAATAAGTTTCACGGTAATCAGTACTTGCAAATTCATAATGGCTTGCTATATTTTCATATCCAGCGTCCTGATTAAGAATCTTCCATTTTGGAGTTACTGGGTCTGATAGGTCTAAGCTCAAATTAACTTTCTTATCTAAATCAAATTCTGAATCAGTTTGGTTTGGATGGGTTTCCTCTCCAAAACTGTATGATAACAGATAATCCAATTTATTATTACCTAGAAGATGTTTGCCACCAAATGTAAGTTGATTTTGCGTAAGGTTTTCGGTTCTACCTTTTGTTAAACGAACTATACGCGCATCTTCAATTAATGTGCCATCTGGATTTAGGTAATCACCTTTACTTACACGAAAACGCATTCGTCCATTCTGGGAAACATCTTTGAATTTATTCATCATTCCATTTACATACAATCTGTTATTGTCGTTGAAACGGTATTCTAAACCAGCACCGATTCCATATCTCTCTTTGATTAATTGATAATCAAATAAGGTAAAATCGGTTAATGCATAAGGGATTTCATTGTCATTAACATCTTTCTCACTATCCCATTCATATTCAATATTATCAGCTCCCCGGTTCTTACGGTCATAATTAGCTGTAACCGAGAATCCAAAATTTTTATTTGCTCCAAACTGATCACTATAATTCAATTTCCCTTGCCAATTAGCTTTCTTATCTAGTTCGGCATAACCGGAACCTACGCTAAGATCAAGGTGTCTTGAGGGAAAGTCAAAAGCACTTCTGGTTATAATATTTACCCTTCCACCTATGAAATTTGCATCCATATCTGGAGTAAGAGTTTTAGCTACTTCAATGTAACTCATCTGATTTGTACCAACAATATCAAGTTGGGAATACCTCTCTTCATTTCTTGTTGAAGCAAGAGCGTCCCCGTTAACAGTAACTGTACTTAAACGTGGACTTGTACCACGAATCAATACGTATCTACCATCACCTTGCGAACGGTCGACAGTAACACCAGGCAATCTTTGTAATACTTCAGCAGCATTTACATCCGGAAAATTTTCCATTTGTTCTCTGGAAACAACATTTAAAATGTTAGGAGCTTCTTTCTGCATTTCGAGAGCTTTAACCTGTCCCTGCCTAAGTCCACGAACAACAACGTCTTCTATTTTTACATAACTGACTTTCAGTGCTATATCGATAAGTGTATTTTTCCCTGCAGTTACGGTTATTTTTTCAGAATAATCTTGATAACCCATGTATTTTATCATTAGTGTATAAGTACCTGCGGGAATATTTACAATACGATACTTTCCTTCACGATCTGATGCTGCTCCAATGGTAGTACCTTCCAATATTACATTAGCTCCCGGAAGGTAGTCACCGGTTTGTGCATCAGTTACTCGGCCGGAAATTATACCCGTACCTTGAGCAAATGTGAGAGTTGATAAGCATAATAAAGTCAATATTACGCTTGCGAAAAAAAATGTCTTTTTTTGTTTCATAATACCTCTTATGATTGTGAATAGAAATTATTATTAATTAGATACTCATTAAATTAGTTGATGAACTATTTTAATTACACTTATTTAAGTAATATCATTTTTTTGGTCGAAACAAAATTCCTGGTTTTCAATCTATATATATAAACGCCAGTTGATAAATCACCAGCATTAAAACTTACATTATAACTGCCTACAGTTTGGTAGTGGTTTACTAAAGTTGTCACCTTCTGCCCAATAGCATCATAAATAACCAAACTTACAAAACTATCTTCCGGAATTTGATAAGAAATAACAGTTGATGGATTAAACGGATTTGGATAGTTATTAAATAATTGGAAAGAAGTAGGGTTCTGCTTTTCAATATTCCGAACAGCTGTAATATCTCCATTTTCATTAACGTTTAAGAAATATACTTCGGAATTATTTCCATACTTACTTGTCAATCCAGCAATGATAATATGATGATCAGCGTTAAGAACTAAGTCATTAGCACTTCCATAATATCTTGATTGCCAAATCTCATTACCATCAAAATCAATTTTGTTTATAAATGCACTTGAAGAATCAAGTTCAGGCTGTAGTTCTGTAGTATATATAATACCATCGTCCTCGGAAATAACATTGGATGCATAGTCCTGATATAAACCACCATTAACTTTACTCCATATCTCAACACCAGAAGAATTTGTTTTGACCAAGTAAACATCTTTAGCTCCGGCTCCAAAACTTATAGTATAACCGACCATCACTAAACTTCCATCTTGAAGTTCAGTAATACCATTACCCTCTTCATCTTCACTACCACCAAAAGTTTTATTCCATAATTCATCACCATTATTATCAATTTTTATTAACCAGAGATCGAATCCCCCAGCGCCAAAACTAGCAGTGGAAGCAAGAATAGTATAGTTATCATCTTGAGTCAATATTATCTTATCTCCAGAATCTCCACTTGAACCGCCGTATCTTTTATTCCATAATTCACTTCCATCGCTGCTTACTTTTATCAGATAAACGTCAGCATTAAGACCATCTCCAAAGCTTAACGTGGTTCCTAGAAGTAGATAACCGCCATCAGAAGTTTCTATCATATTAGCTGACTTTTCATCCCTATTTCCGCCATATGTTTTTTCCCAAATTACATCACCATTTGAGCTAAACTTTACTAAATAAAAATCAAAATTTCCTGCACCTTTACTATCAGTCTGCCCAAAAACCACATAACTTCCATCAACGGTTTGTAATACTGAAGTTATTGTCTCAGTTTCATCACCACCATAAACTGTTTCCCACTGAATCTCTCCTAGGTCATTTGTCTTTATTAGATATAAATCAGTGAAATCTTCTTCGGGGACGATTGTCGAACCACCGAGTATATAACCACCATCCGATGTTTGCTGAACAGAGTTCATTATATCGTCGTCTATGTCACCAAAGACTCGCTCAAATGTAGGTGGTGAATTTGTTAACCCTCTTCCGTATATCGAATTTTTATCAGGACTCGAACTTGCATTACTTTGTATGACCAGTTCAGCTTGTTTCAAATCATTACTATTAGGAGCAAATTCGATTTGAAGAATTATTGATTGAAGTTGACCAAGTGATACAGAACCTGGGTTGTTTAATATTTTATAACTATTATCAGAATTATTGTCGATTGAGAAACTACTTACTTGAAGTGTTGAAGTTGATAAGTTAAATACCTTGAACTGTCGAACATTTTTACTACTAACAGGTATTTGTCCCATATACAATGAATCGGGAGAAACCAACATAGTTTGAGAATAGGTGCTGTTATAAAATAAAAAAGATGTAAAAACAAAAAAGATCAAAACAAAAAAATAATTCTTGAATTTCAAAATGATCCTCTATTTATTATGATATAAAATTCATTTGCTAACCATTAATTATTTCATGATTATTCAAACCATATATTATGGATAGTAACCTAGACTCAATGAAATACTGTCAGCATGTTTTTTAATATCGAGACCGATTTTATGAAAATCTTTTTCACGAATCCGAAGTGACGGTCCAGATATCCAAATTGAAGCAAAAGCAGTACCTTGTCTATTAAATATTGGTGCGCCGATACAGTGCATACCTTCTATCTCCTCTGCTTTATCAACAGAATATCCATTCTTACGAACCTCTTTAAGCGCCTTTAAATATTTATCCTTATTATTAATAGTTCTTTTATTAAAAACCTCAAATTCAATTTTATCTATTATTTTATCTCGTTCATTTTTATCAAGAAATGCTAATATAGCTTTGCCCGGTGCAGAAGTATGTAGATTGAATTTCCTGCCAGGCTCTAATACAAATCTAAATGGGTGTAAACCTTGGACTTCCTCGATGACCATTCCCATTTCACCTTTCAAGATACCGAGAGGAACAGTTTCTTTATACTTATCTCTTAAGCTACGCATTACTTTAAGTGACTTTTCAACTAATGTAGGTTCACTTAAAGCTTTAATACCGACAGTAAGTAACTTTAGTGATAGAGTAAAGGTTTTAAAATCATCATCTTTTTTTAGAAAGTCATGGTTATGAAGTGTAGAAACAATCCGAAAAACACTATTGCGAGGAAAATTCAACTTAGTTGAAATTTCACTTATTGTAAGACCTTCAGAATGAAAAGAAAGAAGTTCAAGAATTGTTAGCGCTCTTTCAAGGTTAGGCACATGATATTCTGAATTTTTTTTGACAGTTTTATCCATATCTTTATTAATACTCATAGTGATAGTGTTTTATATATAGATGGTACATCCAAATGTAAAACATTAATATATCTTTGTCAAGTATTTTAAAATTACAATCACACTTTTTTTATTAATTCATATTTCATCAATTTGTGATCTTTATTGCTGGCAAACTTGTTAAGATGATAACTCAAGTTCTTAATACTCACAACTTTTTATTGTCACCAATACTGTCTGATGTCCATTGTTAAGCCTTAAAACAGTTGCAATAGAAACACCGGCTTTTTTTGCTACACCACGTAAAACCGCCATTGATTTTTACCCATATTAATATCTTAAGTGATTAGATCGTTAATTTATGAAAACGTTTTCACTCTATAACATATTGTTTTTTAATGTGTTATATTGTTATATAATTATCTTTTTGGTAACGTTACTAAATTAAGACGAATTAAGATAAAAGTCAAGAAAAAATTAATCTATTGAGATGCGGATAGCAAATCATGTATCAAGACATTAAATATGCGAAATTTATTGCTATATTCCATTCTAACAAGTATATACAGAACATCAAGCTTTCGGTTTTATCTTCCAAGTGAATGCAAGCAACAATATTGCAATAACCGTGCTGCCGAGTATCGAAAGAATAATAATATCCCAGCTTGTTTGTTTACCGTAAATGTTTCCGAAATAATCAGCCATCCAGCCAAAGCCCTTTGCTTGAATTGTTCGTCCGATATAACCGAACAAACCCACAAAACCAGCGGCAGTACCAACGGCTTTTTTGGATGTTAAATCCAAGGCGGCAACACCAAGCAGCATCACTGGCGGATAGATGAAAAACCCAACGACCGCAAGCATTGTCATATCAAGCCACAAATTTCCCGGAGGGTTAAGATATATCACAAGGAATGCAAAAAAGATCGGTATCATACAGAGTAGTGAAACCATTCCCCTTCTTCCGCCTACTTTATCGGAAAGCCAGCCCATTAAAATTGTTGATGGAATTCCGCCAAATTCTAATATTAGAATTGCAATCCCACCTCCTTCCAACGTTGCATTCTTTACTTCGCGAAGATACGTCGGCCCCCAATCAAGCATACTGTAACGGACTATGTAAACAAAGAGATAGATTTGCAATTGCGAAAAGCCATAAATATTTATTCTTTAAAATGTTGTTAACAAATAATTCCCTTGTTGATAATTCCTTTTCTCTGTCGCCTCTATTTTGGCTGTTCTCACCTTCGGGATAAGTGTTAGTGTATTCTTCAATAGGAGGTAAGCCAATTGACTGCGGAGTGTCACGTAATCGTTTGAAAAGATAGAGAGAGCCGATCAGAGCAATTGTACCTGGCACATAGAACGCAGCCTGCCATCCACCGAACTGAATAGTTGCATATGCGGCAAGAACTCCAGCCAGTCCGCCCCCGATATTGTGTGCAACATTCCAGACTGCAAAAATAGTTCCTCGTTCCTTAATACTGTACCAATGCCCTATTGATCTACCGCAAGGAGGCCATCCCATTCCCTGAACAAATCCGTTTAACGTCCATAAGAAAAGATGAATGCCGTAACTCTGCACACTACCAAACGCAAAGTTGAGTAAACCGGTAAGAAGAAGTCCAAATGCCATAAATTTGCGCGGATTGCTTCTATCGGAGAGTGAACCATTCAGAAATTTACCCACTCCATAAGCTATTGCCGAAAGTGCAAGTATATTACCGATCATGTTGTAATCGTAGTGAAGTGCTCCTTCAATATCTTTAGCTACAGTAGAAAGGTTGTTCCGCACAAGGTAGAACATTGCGTAACCGAGAAATGTTGATTCAAGGACACGCCAACGGTTAGCCTTATATACTTTATCTATCTGGTCATTCTGTAAACGATCAATTGCAGGATCAGGTTTGAACCAGTTAATAATTTTTGAAAACATATCCACTCCTTAAGAAAATTATTTTATTTCGCTTTCGTCAACTTTATGAGTTTTATTTATCCTGATACCAAATTTTTTAGATGAGATAGACGGGAAATCTTTATCCGGCACATCATTTATTCTTACAATTAGCCAATCGTTCTTCTTTGCATAATCAGCAATACTTTCTGTCTGATCAGGAGCAATGTGCTCATCAGGATTTACGATCATCTTTAATCCTCTGCTGAACTCTATCATTTCCTTATCACCACGACTATTACCGGCAACAAGCAATGGCACATCCTGGACAAAAGATTCAATCGCCCACTTCTTGCCATGGTCTTGAGGGATTGGCTTGATTATTTCGTCGGTAATTATTCCATCCTTTATAATAGATTTAATCCCTACAATATGAGTTATTGGAATTTTAAGCTCCTTACTTAAAAACTGTTGATACATCCCTTCCGGTGAAGCTGTAATAATCCAGATCTCAAAACCATTTTGTTTAAGCGTTGAAATCAAACTGCGCATCGGTTCAAAGATTTTATTCGAGTAATATTTTCTGAAATACTTTTGACTCTGTTCTGAACGTAAGGGATAGAAACGTTTGATTGCTTTATCATTTCGTTAAATATTTTTGGATGTAAATCGGGATGTTCAGCCGCATACTGATACATTGCTTCATCTGCAAGATAGTGCGGAGTTTGTCCGAGTACAGTTCCGTCTCCGTCAAACACTGCAATTTTTCTGCCCGGTTCGTTCTTTGTTTCCTGCAGAAATTTTCCCAACT
>QILJ01000357.1 GCA_003233295.1 Ignavibacteria bacterium
CGGTGGAGGAGGATTCAGCGGCGGAGGCGGAGGCTTCGGAGGCGGAGGCGCGAGCGGAGGCTGGTAATTGTTTGATATAACTGAAGGAGTAAAACTTTTTAATGACGGCTCCTACTTTGAAGCTCATGATTTTTTTGAAGATCTGTGGATGGAAGCAGAAGCGAAGGATAGGGATTTCTATCAAGGAATGGTGCATGTATCTGTCGGTTCGTATCATCTGATCTGTGGAAATTATACCGGTGCATTAAGTCAGTACCGTAAAGGAGTTGAAAAATTAGAAAAATATGAAGGTTCAATAAAAAGTATCAACTTGAAACTTTTTTTAGAAGAAATTAAGAGACTTATAAATAAAATTATTATGTTTAATTCGAAAAAAATCTCTAATATTGAGGTAACAAAAATTCCGATTTTAGGAAATTAAAATCATTCATTAAAACCTAGGAGAAATATCATGGCAATTATGATCACTGATGAATGCATCAATTGTGGAGCTTGCGAACCTGAATGTCCAAACAATGCAATCTATGAAGGCGGCGTTGAATGGGAAATTGGCGATGTAACCGGCGGTGAAGGCGATCCAGCACCTTCCGGAGCTACAGGTTTCTTCTCTGATGAATTCTTCTATATTGTCCCGGACAAATGTACAGAGTGTAAAGGTTTCCACGATGAGCCTCAGTGTGCTTCTGTTTGTCCAGTTGATTGCTGCGTACCTGATCCAGATCATGTTGAAACCGAAGAAGAATTATTAGCGAGAAAAGAACATTTGGAATCGTTATAATATAGCTCAACTTTAACATCTTTGGATTTTGTAACAAAGAAATGCTTTATAACCCAATCCTGATAAACCGGGATTGGGTTTTTATTTTTGTAAGAAAAGGAGAGAGAATGAAAATAGGGAAATATGAACTTTACTCATTGGAGAGCGGATCATTGATGCTTGACGGCGGGGCAATGTACGGTGTGGTTCCAAAACCTTTGTGGGAGCGCAGCAGTCCCGCTGACGAAAAAAATCGTATAAAACTTGTAACGCGACATTTGCTCCTTGTAAGTGATGATAAAAAAATTCTCATTGACACCGGCTCGGGTAAAAATTGGGATGAGAAATTTGAAAAGATATATGCAGTTAATACCAGTACTCATGATATGTTCCCCGAACTATCTAAGCTTGGAATAAATAGAGAGGAAATCACCGATGTAATTATAACCCATCTTCATTTTGATCATATCGGCGGCGCAGTTCTGTTTGAAGATGATAAAATCGTTCCGGCATTTCCGAATGCACAGTATCATATTCAGAAAAAGCAATTTGAGTGGGGATTGAACCCAAGTGATAGAGATAAAGCAAGTTATTTTAAGAACAGATATGTCCCGCTGGCAGAAGAAGGTATTCTAAATCAAATTGAGGGTGAGACAAATTTTGATGATGATATTGAACTGCTTGTGATGAATGGTCACACTTTTTCTCAGCAGATAGTTAAAATCTCGGATTCCTCAAATACGCTTCTATATTGCGGCGATCTGATCCCTTTGGCTAGTCATATCAATCCTCCATACATAATGGGTTATGATCTTCAGCCGCTTGTAACACTTGAAGAAAAGAAAAGATTATTGCCAAAAGCTGTCGATGAAAATTGGATGCTTTTCTTTGAGCATGACCCGAAAATCGCTGCTGCGACAATTACAAAAACTGAGAAAGGCTTTGCTATCAGAGAAAGTTTTAAGGTGATTTAGTGACAGAAGAATTAAATGGATTTGAAAAGGTCTGTAAAATTACCGATCTTCAAGAGAAAATTGGGCTGCGATTTATGATAAACGATGTTGATATTGCAGTATTTAAAGTTGACGGAGAAGTTCATGCCTTGAACAATATTTGTCCGCATCAGCATGCATCGATAATATATGATGGATTTGTTGATAAGGGTTGCATTATTTGCCCGGCACATGGTTGGGAATTTAAGTTGAAAGACGGTAAAATGCACACCGGCGGCAGCGGACTTGATCCGTACGAAATAAAAATAATAGATGATGATGTTTACGTGAAAGTCTATGAAAAAAAGATTGATTGGAATTTTTGAAATCAGTGTAAATCCGTTAAATCTGTGTCATCTGCGTTCTATTAATGATAAATAATAAATGAAGATCACAAACGAAATAGTTCATCACAAAGCAATCACCCTCGGTTTTGACCTTGTAGGTTTTTCCAAAGCTGAATTACTGACGGAAGAGATCGATAACCTAAAATCATGGCTCGATAAAGATCATCATTCCGGCATGAGTTACATGGAACGGAATATTGATAAACGCCAGGATGTCTCTCTTATTTTGGAAGATGCAAAATCTGTAATTTCCCTCGGGATGAATTATTATGTAAAAGGTGAATTTTCAAACTCACCGGAATTCGGAAAAGTATCACGTTATGCTTGGGGTAAGGATTATCACCTTGTTATGTGGGAAAAATTAGATGAATTGATAACAGAATTAAAAGAGATCGATCCTGAGTTTGAGGCAAAGTCTTATGTCGATACCGGTCCGGTGATGGATAAAGTCTGGGCAAAGCACGGAGGATTGGGCTGGGTTGGTAAACATTCCAATATTATCAACACGCAGATTGGTAGTTGGTTTTTTATAGCAACAGTCATAACAAATTACGAATTCGAACCAAGCGCTATTGTTACAGATCACTGCGGAAGCTGCACGGCTTGTATTGATGCTTGCCCAACCGATGCAATTGTTGACCCTTACATTGTGGATGCAAACAAATGTATCTCATATTTAACAATCGAGAACAAAGGTGAAATTCGAAATAAGTTTAAAGGTAAGTTTGACGGATGGATATTTGGATGCGACATTTGCCAAGATGTTTGTCCATGGAATAAAAAATTTGCAACAGAGACTTTAGTTGAAGAATTCAGATCAACCGAGAACAAAGAGATAGAATTAACAATTGTAAGCGAACTGACAAACTCACAGTTCAAAAAGAAATATCTTTCATCACCGATTTCAAGAACAAGATTAAAAGGTTTAAAAAGAAATGCAGAGTTTTTGATGAAATAATTGCCCTATTGTCATAAATTTTTACAATTCATGATGTGAAAAATAATATTTTGAATATTTATGTAGCGCAATTACATAAAAAGCCAAACATGTCATTTTATCCTTGCATAATTGCAAAAAATTTACTACCATAAACTAATATTTTTGAGGGCAATAGATTAAAAATGTTTACAGCTATAAGATATAATTTCTATTATTTTCAAACTATAAAAATCTTACGGCAAATAGAAATTCTGCTAATAAAAAGTTGGCACGGTTTTTACTCTCTCTCTGGTTGCGGCGAAGCGTTTTATGCGTTTACCCGCAAGTTTTTTGGCGAGAAGCCGAACTATCTCTTGTCACGGCGAAGTGCACGAAGCCGGACTCTATAAGACTTCAGACATTTCTAATCTCTTATATAAAATTGCTCTTTTTTTCTATTGCAACAATCTTTTATTATTCTTATTTAATAAATGTAATTTATTTCTTTACCAAAGTTGTTTTTCAATTTACGGCGTTCCTTTTTTATGGAACAAAGAAAAACATTTATTTGGTAAAGACATTATGAAACCGAAAAGATTTTATAGCGGTTTTACTTAGCTTTAAAAATATAAGACTTTTTTAATAAATGGAGAATTATCAAAATGATATTAAAGAATATGGTATTTTTAATTTTTTTTGTGCTTGTAACAAAACATACAATTATTGCCCAATATTTAGGTAATGCTACTGAAGTTTGGAGCGAGCCTTCATTGATAGATACAACTGCATTAAATCAAAAATGGAAGTGGTATGATACTCCAGCAGTAACAAATTCTTTGGATACTATCTATTTTACCGGTGGTAATGGTGTTTATTGTGCAACTAAAATAATTGAATCTGATAGTATTAATTGGGAAATAACAAGATTGGATAATAATGTTAATCCTGAAGGACAATATGCCCCAAAGTCTTGTTCTATCAGTAGAGATGGGAAAAGATTATATGTAAGCAATTACGGTGGATATGGAGGTTTGGATATTTGGAAAAGTGAATGGAATGATAGTTTGGATAATTGGGGTGCATTAATAAATATGGGCGAGAATATTAACAAAGAGGGTAGCGGTGTTTATCTGTATGAAGTAAGTGAAGATACAGTTTATTGCATACTTAATCGTATTGGATTACCTTATCTGTACTATTTTATAAGAAACGATAAAACCAACGAATGGGAAGAAGATGATAGCCTTTTTAACCGGTTAAGTCATACTGATCTTGGAACACTTCGTTTATATGGATTATCACTAACAAACGATAAAAAGAAACTTTATTTTAGTCATCAATTTGTAAGAAAAGATACTAGTATAACCCTTAATTATTCAAGAAAAAGGTCTCTTGAGCTAGCTGTTTCTTATTGGGATACAACTTTGAATAAATGGGGCGAGGGTCAATATCTTAACATCAACTCAATTGGTTATTTCCCGGATTCGGTTAATTGGCCAAATTTCATAGCTGGTGGAGTAGATGCTTATCCTTGGATATCTGAAGATGGTAGGACATTGATATTTTCCTCTGTACGTAATGTTGAAATTGATTCAATTGGTAATGGTGATACCAATCCTAAACTATATATTTCATATTTGCAAAAAGATGAAAATGGTGATCCGGTCAGTGTTCATCTTGATGATAACGAGACTTCTAAGGGATATATACTTTTCCCAAACTATCCTAATCCTTTTAACGGATCAACAATTATTTCTTACAATATTCCTTTTAGACAAAGAGTTCAAGTAAAAGTTTATGATATACTTGGGAGAGAAATTACAACTATACTAGATGAAGTAAAACCGAAAGGAATAAATACGACTTTATTTAATCCGCAGTATCTTAATCTTTCAAGTGGGGTCTATATCTACAATTTAATTACACAAGAGAAAAATATTTCAAAGAGTATGATTTATTTAAAATAACACGAGGGATAAAATTATGAAAAATATACTATTGTTAGTTATATTCGTTTTTTCAATGAAAAGCTTTTCACAAAATTTTACAGATATTGTTGATACAAATTACGTAATGACATCATCCTTATTAAATCAAGGGAGTCTATTGAAAACAACAAGTACAACTGTTATTAAAGAAGTTGTTATTATTGCTAGAGATCCTGGTAGTGGTTGTTATCTTGATCCTTGGTTTGATGATTTATTTAGTGAAGATTTACCAACTTATTATACAGAAGCAACACATGGCAATTTTTCGTATGAACCAACAGTATTAAAGAAAGATTTAACTCATGCATTTGAATTATTAACAGTTCCCGTAGCTAGTACTAATGATCATGGAAACAGTAATATCAATCATGTACTATCTGAAGCTGATGCAATTTATAATTTTGCAGATTATGATTGGGATGGAAATGACATAGTTGAAGTGCATTTTACATCAATTGGACCAGGAAACTGGGGTGTTGTTGGTAATATCCATTCATATATATCAAATGATCCTGGAATTTCTGGAAATATTACATTAAAAGTACTTCATCAAAGTAGGGGAATTAACAGGGCAAATTATTATGGAGTAATTGTTCATGAAAACGGACATTATTATTTTGGATTAAAAGACCAAGAACATTCGGGATACACGTTTTATAATCATTGGGGATTAGGAAGTTTTGATCCAATGTCCAACGTTTTAGGGTTTTATCTTTCTGATTCTTCTTCAACACAACCATCAGCATATAATCCCGTTTATTCAGATATTTTGAATTGGTTGACTCCTAAATCAATAACAAGTAATCAAAATGATTATACACTAAGCGATTATCAAAGTACAAAATCATTATATCTTTATGAACCCACTAGCTTACCTTCAAATGCAGTATCAAATGAAAGATTTTATATAACTTATATTCAACCTAATAAAAGTTATACATTTGATAATTTTCCAATAACTAACCGAGAAGAAGGTGCAGTAATAATTTGGCACGTAAAAGGGAATGGACTTATTTTTAATGGTACTTTTACTAATTGGTACAGTAAAGATATAGATATTGAAGTAGCACATGGGAAAACTATTTGGACGGGAGATGAAATTGATACTGGAGTTGAAGATCCAATAAATGGGCGCGATAAATTAGATGTACGTAAAGTAGTTGGAGGCAAAGTAGTGGGAGGACCCTACTATTTATCTGTTGAGGTTGGTGATGAATCAATTATGTATTTACCAGGTGATGGTAAAGATTTTAATTTTTATTCTAATCCAAATAGTAATTGGTATAATAACGGAAGTGCATCATATGCACAGAATATTCTATCAGGTTTTGAATTCAAAAATTTTAATTATTCATCTGGTACTGCAAAAGCTGATATTATATTAAATCATTATTCTGTAGATGAAAATACAATATTGGCAAAAGGGACATGGTATATAAACAATGACATAACAGTGAGTGCAGGTGTTACACTCACGATCCAAGAAGGGACAGAACTTATTTTCAAAAATGGTGCAAGAATAATTATAAATGGAACTCTGAATGTAAACGGCACAATAAGCAACAAAGTAATATTCGATTTTACTTCACCTAATAATTATAACGGGATCAAGTTTTATTATGGTTCAAGTGGAACAATAGATAATGCAATAATAAAAAATGCATTTTATGGCATTTACCTTATGAATTCTGCACCAACAATAAAAAATAGTGAAATACATGACTGTAGCTATGGAATTGTGAGTTATTACAATTCACCTGCTATTGAAACAAATGAAATATATGATATTACAAATTATGGTATATATACTTATTCTGGTTCTCCAACGATAACAGATAATTATATTCATAACACCAATAATTATGGAATAACAGTTTGCAGTTCAACAA
>QILJ01000178.1 GCA_003233295.1 Ignavibacteria bacterium
ATTGAGGTAAAAGAGAGAATTCAGAAAAATGTAAAACAGTTTAAACTTTTATTGGATAAATACATTGAATTAAAAAATAAATTATCTCTTACTGAATTGACATCAGCGTTGATTGATGAACTCGGTATTTTGAAAATGTATAAAGATGAAAACTCCGTTGAGTCTCGCCAGCGTTATGAAAATGTGCAGGAACTCCTTGCCAGTATTGCTAATTTTCAAAAATCAAATCCAAGAGCTACTATTGATGAGTTCCTTGCCGAGGTATCCCTTATTGCAGGTATTGATCAGTATGAGGAAAGCAATAATTATGTAACTCTAATGACCATACATAGCGCAAAGGGATTAGAATTTCCACTGATCTTTATAAGCGGCTGCGAAGAGGATATCTTCCCGCTTAATCCTAAGTTCGATTCGGATTCCAGAACCGAGGAAGAAAGAAGACTTTTCTATGTAGCGTTAACTAGAGCGAAACAAAAAATATATCTTACATACGCTAGATCGAGATACAGATTCGGTGAAGTTGCTTACCAAAGCAGATCGCGATTCTTAGATGAACTCGATCCCGAAACAGTTCACGAAATGAATGCAGGTAACGAAAGACGAGGATCATCAAGACGCCGTCGCTCATATTATGATGAATTGTATCAAGAAAGTTATGATGATTTTGATCAGGAAAGTCGTTCATTTAGAGTCGGCAGCAGAGTAAATCACGAAAAATTCGGAACAGGAAAAATTCTTGCGATAAATGGTATTGGCGATAACCAGAGGATAAGTGTTGCATTTGACGAATTCGGCACAAAACATCTGTTAATCAAGTTTGCCAAGTTAACATTGGTTTAATTTTAATAAATAAATTTATAAGGATATAATATGAGAATTGGAATTTTAACCGGCGGAGGCGATTGCCCTGGTCTTAACGCGGTTATCAGAGGTGCGGTGCGTAAATCATTATTACTCGGTTATGAAGTTTATGGTTTAAGAAAAGGCTGGAGAGGATTACTTGATAAAGATTATTATATATTGGATCATAAAGCTATTTCAGGTATTCTTCATCGTGGAGGTACAATTTTAGGTTCATCAAGAACCAATCTTTACGAAGAAGGTAAAAACTACTATGAGCAAGCAATTCAGAATTATAAAGAATTGGGTTTAGATGCACTAATAGCAATAGGCGGTGAAGATACTTTAGGAGTTGCCGCTAAATTATACAAAGACGGGCTTAACATAATCGGTGTCCCGAAAACTATTGATAACGATCTTAATGCTACCGACTATACTTTCGGATTTGATACTGCCGTTAATGTTGCTACAGAGGCAATTGATAGATTACACACAACTGCCGAATCGCACAACAGGGTAATTGTTGTTGAAGTAATGGGCCGTCATGCGGGTTGGATCGCATTGCACTCAGGTTTAGCCGGCGGGGCGGATATCACTCTTATTCCTGAAAAACCGTTCAAACTGGACGAGGTTTGTGATGTGCTGATTAAACGACACGGAAGAGGTAAATCATTCAGTATAGTTGTCATTGCTGAAGGAGCTAAAATTCATACTGAAGACGGTACTGATAAAGACGGATCTTTTGTCCTTCAGAAATTAGAGAAAGATGCGTTTGGTCATGTTTCACTAGGTGGAATCGGTAACATTGTTTCTGAAGAAATTGAGAGAAGAACCGGTTACGAAACAAGAGCAGTTGTACTTGGTCATATTCAGCGCGGTGGAACTCCAACAGCTTTCGATAGAGTTCTAGGAAGTAGATTTGGTGTAAAGGCTGCAGAGCTTGTTGAGAAAAAAGAATTCGGACAAATGACTTCCTTGCAGGGATCTCATATAGTTTCAGTTTCACTTGATGATGCAGTTGGGACTTTAAAGACTGTTGACGATGAGATTTATAAAACTGCTGAAACTTTCTTCGGTTAGTAGAAACCTTTGAATAACCAAATTTATCACTCTGTTTGGATAAAATTGTTCTAATATTCTCAGCTCTAGTGGGGCTGATGCATGCAAAATAGAGTAAAATGAGCAGTAATATTATTTCGATAAATAAAAACTGCTACAATTTTTAGGTTATGCAAAGCCACCTAGCAGTTAAACAAATGGATTTATAAGATTAGAAAGCCTCTTCAAATTGAAGAGGCTTTCTGTTTTAAACAATCCAGTAAACAGAATCGACTTGTCCGTATTAGTTGGAGCGTTGTTAGTGATTCAATTTTTTTTAATTGATAAGAGTTTTTGTCTTCTGAAAAATTGATTTAATTGGTTTGCAAATTCACGAACATCCTTTTCGTTAAAAGATGATTGTCCTTTCGTAACTCTGCCACTTTCACGAAATGATTCCATGAAATCATGCATTGCTAAAGCTAGTTAAATGTTATCAGCATTAAAAAATTTACCACGGTGATCTAAGGCAAAAGCATTCTTTGTAATAACTCTGTCAGTAAGTGGAATATCAGCAGTGATAACCAGATCGCCTTCTTCAACCATTTCAACAATGCGGTTGTCAGCTTCGTCTGTACCGTTAGCAACTATCATGTATGTTATAAGTTCCGACGGACCAATATTAATTCGCTAATTCGATATTACAAATGTCGGTAGTGACAACCGTTCAATTGCACGAAATATAATTGGCTTTAGTCTATTTGGGAAAGCATCACCATCAATATAAATTTTCATCGGCATATATTTTATTCTTATTCCAAAATTTCTTTTCTCAACGCATTTCTTGAAGCCCTATCCACAATAGAAAAAATTTGATCAATATCATCTTTTTGAATTGATCTCTTGTGTCCGTGTACTTTAATAAATCTGCAGTCTGTTATCATATCTATTAATTTGTAAAATTCTTGATAGAGTTGATAATTTCTAATGAGTTTGTTTTTTTTTGATTGATAATTATTTCGTTCAAGCCGGTCACGTCTTCCAAGTAAACTTATTATATTTTGAGAATCAGTATAGACTTTAAGTTTATTCTCTGAAAAATCATTCTCATTTAATGCCCATAAAAGTGTTTCCAACTCCAGCTTTACTGAAGAAGTATTTTCAAATCTTTTTATATTAACCTGAGTTTTAAGTGATTCAGTTGAGAGCTCATCCTCAGTAACAATAAGGTATGCGCCATATCCAATCTTTGATTTAGTATTAACACTTCCATCTGTAAAGAGCATTAGTCCATTCATAATAATCAGTCTAAAATATGTTTAACGCGTCCAACTTCACCTGATTCTAACTGAACTTTTATTCCATGAGGGTGATATGATGATTTTGTGAGAATCCGTTTTACAATTCCCTCTGTTAATTCGCCGGTACGTTGGTGATGCTTCTGAACAATTTCCACATCCAGAGCAATTTGAATATTATCTCTTTTCCTGCCGTCTAAGTTTTTGTTTTCCATATTTATCATTCAATTATTTATTTCTTCGTCCCAGTCAGTGCTACAATAAAAGTTTTCCACTTTCTTTCTTGCCCAAGGAGTTTTTCTAAGAAATTTTAAACTCGACTTGACTGAAGGATTAACATTGAAACATCGTATCTCAATATATAAACCTAAATCCTCCCAACCGTAATGATCAACAAGTCTGTTCAAAATCTGCTCAAGAGTTATTCCGTGAAGCGGATCATTTTTATTTTGATCATTCATAAACTTTGTTAATCCTTTTTTTTTACTGAAGTAGAGATTACCAGTATATCACCACTTTATATAATTTTTAATTAAATATGTATTCTGTTGTCGTACATCCGAGAAAAAGTCAAATTTAATAAAAATTGGCTTAAAAAAAACAAATGTAATGAAAATAAATAATAAAGGCATTACCACTTGGAAGAATATAAACCAAAATAATTTCACTCAATTAAATTCATTTTAACTTATTTTTATATCTAAAAAAAAGAGTAAAAATGAAATTCGAAATACGTCCATATCATCCCAGCGATTTAACAGCATTATATAAAATTTGTTTACTTACTGCTAACAGCGGCAGTGATGGTACTAAACTTTTTAATGATCCAGACTTAGTTGGACATTTTTATGTTGCCCCTTATGTTGTGCTTGAACCGGAAGTCTCATTTGTTGTTAATAATAATGGCAAACCAAGTGGCTATATAGTCGGGACAAGAGATTCGCAGAAGTTTGCTGAAAAGTGTGAAAAAGATTGGTTCCCAATATTGAGGAAGCGTTATCCATTCAGTAACGAAACTCATTCATTACATGATGTAAAAGCAATTCAACGAATTCACGATGGGCACAAAGTAAAAGAAGAATTGAAGGATTATCCCGCACATCTTCATATTAATCTTTTACCGGAAGCGCAGGGTCAGGGTATTGGACATGAACTAATGGATCGATTCATTAATAAACTAAAAGAGTTAAAAGTACCTGCACTTCATCTCGAGGTTGGAAGAACCAATGCCGGAGCAATTAAATTTTATGAAAGAATGGGTTTCCAAATTATTAAGGAATATGAATCCTCAATTGCTTATGGAATGAAATTGATGAGTGATTCTCATACTTAATTTCCCGTAACTTGCCACTTTAGTCATGCCGGTAGTCTGTTGAGTAGGAATCCAAGTCTGCTGAACTCTGCATCCCTGAACAAAAGAACTCGGGAATGACGGGATAGTTAGAAAAATTAAATTCTAAATTGTTACAAATCAAAATATTTTGTACCTTTGCGCTCAAGTTTTTAATAATAAACTCTTTAGAGAAAGAAATCTAGTTTTTCCCTCTTAATTTTCAAAATTGATTTGGCAAACCGATCGAATTCCAACTTGAACATAATGGCTTAGGTGATGAGTTGAAGTGTTTTGTAATTCAATAGAGGTAATGAGATTGATGATTAGAAGAAGACTGTTTTTAATATATAATATAAGATGGAATAAATGATAAGTACAAGCAATATATCGCTGAGTTATGGTAAACGAGCATTATTTGAAGAAGTAAATTTGAAATTTACACCAGGAAACTGTTACGGAATTATTGGAGCAAACGGATCGGGTAAATCAACTTTTATTAAGGTCCTTTCGGGTGAGGTTGAACAAACAACAGGAAATGTTATAGTAACACCCGGCGAGAGGCTTGCTACTTTGAAACAGGATCAATTTGAGTTTGATGAATACCAAGTTATTAAAACTGTAGTAATGGGGCATCAAAAACTTTATTCAATAATGGAAGAAAGAGACGCCCTTTACGCAAAGGAAGATTTTAGCGATGAGGATGGAATTAGAGCTGCTGAACTTGAAGGAGAATTTGGAGAAATGTATGGATGGGAATCAGAATCCGAAGCTGCAGAATTACTAAGCGGTTTAGGAATTGGTGATGAGAATCATACAAAACTTATGAAGGATTTATCAGGAAACGAAAAAGTAAAAGTTCTTTTGGCTCAAGCTCTATTCGGAAACCCAGATATCCTGCTATTAGATGAACCCACGAACCATCTAGATATTATCTCTATTGGTTGGTTAGAAGATTTTCTTGAGAAATTTAAAAATACAGTAATTGTTATTTCGCATGATAGACATTTTATCAATAAAGTATGTACTCATATTGCTGATATTGATTACGGACACATTGAGATGTATACTGGCAATTATGATTTCTGGTTGGAAAGCAGTCAACTTGCGGCAAAACAAGCAAAGGATTCCAATAAAAAAATTGAAGCGAAAAGGGCTGAACTACAAGAATTTATTGATCGTTTCAGTGCGAATGCATCTAAATCCAAACAGGCAACATCAAGGAAAAAGCAGCTTGATAATCTAACGCTTGCAGACATAAAGCCATCCTCACGTAAAATGCCTTACATTGCTTTTAAGTCAGAGCGAGAGGCAGGCAACAATTTACTTGAAATAGAAAATCTAACAAAAAATTATGGCGAAGAAATCATTTTGAATGATTTAACATTCAAAGTGGAAAGAGGTGATAAAATTGCACTTGTGGGCCCCAACGATGTTGTGAAAACTACACTATTTAACATTCTAACAAATAACGAGGATTCGGATCAGGGAAGTTTTACTTGGGGATCAACAACTAAAATTGCGTATTTCCCAAAAGATAATGCTGAATTTTTCAACGTAGATTTAAATCTCATTGACTGGCTTCGCCAATACTCAAAAGAGAAAGAAGAATCATATATACGAGGATTTTTGGGAAGAATGCTTTTCAGCGGTCAAGAATCTTTGAAGAAAGCTAGTGTGCTCTCAGGAGGAGAGCGTGTGCGCTGCTTGCTTGCAAAAATGATGTTATCCAATCCAAATGTTTTACTTTTAGATGGGCCTACTTATCACCTTGATATGGAAGCTATCTCTGCGTTAAATAATAGTCTAATCGATTTTCCGGGAACGATAATTTTTAGTTCGCATGATCACCAGTTTATCCAAACAATTGCAAACAGAATAATAGAGATAATACCTTCTGGAATTATTGACAAACGTATGAATTTTGACGAATACTTAAATGATGATAAAATTAAGAATATTCATATGAATGTATATCATGAAGAGGCGATCAATATTTAACCCAAACTAATTATTTGAAGAAGCCTAATGACTAGTCGACTTACTCGTTCTAAGTGGTTGCACAATTTCTATTATAACCAACTGGGTACAAATCCCTAAGACCGAGCATGTAAGGGCAGGTAGTATTAAACACTGCTTATTTCCCATATTTATTGTCTGTTTCTTCTTGTAATACATAAGCTCGGTTTAAGTATCACACTTTTCTCTAATTATTTTGACAGTAATATAATCCATAAAAAAAGTTCCAAAATATTTATATTGGATTTCTGTAATTAATAAGTGAGAAATTATGAAAAAACCAGAGAATCAAATAATAGTTATTTTTGGAGCTTCGGGTGATTTGACGAAAAGAAAGCTTGTTCCTTCA
>QILJ01000470.1 GCA_003233295.1 Ignavibacteria bacterium
TAAATTCCGTAATCGATTATCGTTGCAGTTACGCGTTTAGGTATGTTTGGTTGTGTACGAATCTTGCTCATAGATCAATGAAAACTAACGGTCTCGGCTAGGGGCGTGGGTAACCCTCAGCCAATAGCACTAAAGTAACGAACATGCGCCAGTCAATCAATTAACCACAATAAATGAATATTAGAATTTGCAGTGCGAGGCATTTTTTTAAGTTGAAAAGCAATAGCAGGTGAGTGGTCAGTCACACCTGAGTCTCAAAAGGATAGTTAACCCATGCCATTCTAGCTATTTGTTGTGCCGAGTAATAAGGCGCTGAAAAAATATACGCTATTATAATTTTTCTAAGACTGGTCCTCTGACATTTTATTAATCTTAGGTTGGAGGATCCAAACTCCAATCGGATAAAACCAAAAAAGAAAAAACTCCCCTGCAAAGTCTGAAAAACTGGTCTTGCGTTGCAACTCTACCGTTTTAAAAGTTTTAGCCACAAAGTATATTGAATAGAATATGCAAAACATTGAAAATAAGTGTAGTGGCAGTATAATTAATGAAGCAACAAGGGCATAGTTTTCATGAATTTCACCTCCTATCATCAAATTTGCCATACCCACCATCGCCGTGGAGATGAATAATATATAAACTAGTGGAATAAAGAACAGGATCTTAAATTTTTTTACCTTCATTCGCACATCTGCTGGTATTTGTTTTTGCAATCCAATCGCTATCGACCAAAACCAACCAAAAATTGCTCCCATATAAACAATCATGAGCAATGGAAATGCCTTGTAGTAATTGAAAACGATATATGGATCGTCCATCCCTTTGCTAGCACTAAAAAGCATTGTGCCCATAAACAAAAATTGAAGGACCATAGGTAGCCCAAATAATAGCAAGAACATTTGCCAATGTTTGGCTTTTAAAAATTTATTCAAAAATGTTTCCAATTTTAATTAGTTTTTGGTTGTAGTTAACCTTAGTAAAACTGCTTAAGACATAGCTATGCAACACAACTATGGTTGTGGGGTCGCCTTTTCCGTTTTTATAAGTTCCCCGTTATTGTAATATTCGATGGATTTAAGAGTGTGATCTGGGTTAAAGTTCTTCCATTCCCCAATTCTTTTTTGTTCTGTAATTGATTTTTTGCCAGTTGAAGTGATTTCCACAATTGTTGTTTCAAAACCTGGTTTTCTATGCTCCAAATAATAGTTGGTATGTTGGTCATTCAAAGGCGCATAAATCGGTTTGATTGAAACTGTGTCCTTTTTACCGTATTCTGGTCCATAAATCTTCCAGCATGACAATTCCATTTTAACTCCTACGATTGGACTGTGTAAGTAGTGTTCTTCATCAAAGGGGAACCGTTCTGTTGATTGGTCAAGTTGTATATAAAATACTGTAGTGTCTTTATTTGTATAGAACCAGTGTTCGGAAACCCCTGTCACCGACCATTCAAAATTTGGAAAATCGGCAAGCATTTGTTTGACGGTATAAGTTTTCAGGTCAATGGACTTTCCTAAGAGTTCACCCTTGAACCCATCTAATAGCCAAACTGAACTTAGTAATTCCGAATCGCTATACATTCCTACCAAAATTCGTTTATCTGAATCAACAAGGAAAATCTCACCTTGTTTCCTATATTCCTTAATCAAGGAATCTGATTGATCAAGATTTGTTGATGTTAGAGAATAACCGCAGTTTTTAAGGTCAGTTACCGTATTATAGCAGAGGTTTATGTTTTCAAGATTAACACTTCTCAAAAAGGAAGTATCAATCATATTCAGTTTTTGTTCAAACACTTGAAATTCCTTTGTTTCTTTCTCTTTATTGCAAGAAACAATAATATAAACTATGAATATGACTGAGTAGTTTCTCATTTCGATTATGCCCCACAACATTGATAGTATGGGTCGTTGGGCATTTCAAAGCTCAAAACTATCAAACCGCTATATTAAATATACACACTTTCAAAATTAGCACTATCCGCCCAATAACCTATTTTTTTGTGGCCTTGAAGGGTAAATATAGTTAATGGAGTGTGAGTCTCCTATACGCCTGTCGAGAGGAAGTATTAGTAAGCTGTAAGGGTGGTTTACTGTTAGGTATGCACTGAAGCCTGCCAGTCCTTTAGATTTACCCAATCAGACAGTTAACCACCGGATTAAAATCACACAGCAGTAAGGTCTCCTAAGTGGTACTGATTTAGGATTGGTCAACACCAGCAGAAAACACAGTGGGGTCAGTGCCAAACCGGTGACTATTGCTAGTGGCTCCACTGTGTTTGTCCCCTAATTGTTACCAACTGTATTTTAGTTTTACTAAGGAATATTGTTCAAATCTTGTCTTCCAACTATAGCCATAATTTCTATAATATCATTATTTATTTTGAAGTAAATGCTATCAGAACCACATACACAGCGTCTGTATCCGGTTTTTATAAAATCAACTGATTCAAATGAAAACGGTCGCTGAGCTATAATGTTGAAATACTCAAAAAATGACTCAAAATATTTATCAGCTTGTGCCATTCCAAACTTCTCGATTCCGTAATGATGAATTCTAATTAAATCTTCTTTAGCTGCATTACTTAATTTGTATTTAGCCATTAAGTAACGATTTTGATTTTGCTAATATTTCTTTTCTATTGTCATTAGTGAATCCTCTGTTTTCAGCCCTTTCCAGTTTAGAACCTATCCAATCAATTTGTCGTTGTTGTTTTCTAGCTTGTCTTATTAAGTCGTTTACAAGCTCACTCTTGCTAGAATATTCTTTATTATCAACTTGAATTTTTAACCACTCATCATTTGGTTGTGTGAATGAAATACTTTGTCTTGCCATAATCTTAAGTTTGGTGTAAATTTACACCATAAATATGTCTTGTGCAAAAAACACAAAGCATAAGTTGCTGATTATCTTTGTTGAGTTTTATAGTTGGTACCGGTTAGTATATGGCAAGTAGGGCAGTAGGAAGCGATAAACTTTCGGGTTTACTCTTAGCCAAATTTGCGTATTTTGTATTTAACTTTTTCATCTTTTAAATGCCAAATCGCAGATTTGGCGGTGTTTGTAAATAGTCCTGAACTTTCGTAAACCACCGAACGCCCTATTTGCTATATACATATTGTGTGCGCCCTGAATGGTGAATATAGCTCATGAAAATGAGCGATCCAGAGGCATCGCCGTCGGCAAGCCTCTGGCGTCCGATTGGGTGAGTCCCGTAAGCGCTGGGGTCCCCGCAAAGATGCGGGGCAGGCAGTGTGCCCGGAAGCTAAACAAGTGGGTGGGTTGGGTTGACCCAAGCATTGAAGTAAGCCAGCCTGTGGTGTGGAGGTACCGGGTTACAGATTGAGAAGTCAGCAGACCGCGTGCCGCCTATAGCTTTAGCGGTGAGGCAAGCTTCGGCGTAAGCATACGCTGGGTGGTCATGCCTTCATTTCGGCAAATAAATGTGAGAGGCGCACCGTGGGCTTATGGCTCACGGCCGTCTACTCATTGTGGGCCGTTTTTATACACTATTGGCCTTTCTCTCTACTTTATCTTGAATTCTTGTGAAGTGTAGAGATAATTTGAAAAGAAATAAGTAGTTACCAAAATCACTTAAAGTAAAGAGTCTAATGTTTTTTAACTTATCTCTATTTACAAAGTCATTCCCAATATTAAAAACCCTATCTAGGAATACGATTGATTCTTTAAGGACACCAGATAATTTGGGCAGGTAAAATATCTGAGTTATATATTGACTTCTTAGAGCATCTAAATGACCAGATATTTGAACTTCAGAAAGTGATGGATCCTTTTCAAGTAGTTCCGAGTATTTTTGAAAATCAACGATCGGTGCATACATAATTTGAGCTGGGAAATTTCGCTTGTTGCTTTGGTCTATATCGCAAGTGTTAGATAAAACTATACCCGGCACTGTTTTAAGTTCTGAGTTTGGTAAATCAATAGCTAACATATCATTTAGACCATCGCCTTGAAATATTATTGGCTCTTCTTCCAGAAATGAAGTATAAATTCTCTGATCAATGTTGTCTGGAAAGTCTCGTAAGGATTGATAAAGCTCCTTTTCAGATTCAGAAGATAGATATTTAGGGAGATATATCTTCAGTTCTCCAATATTCATAGAAGATCCCAATAGTTTTTGTTAACAACTTCTAAAATAGTAGGATCAATATCTTGTACATTGCTTATTAATCTTTCAGAAAAGGATTTCAGCGACCCAAAATTTAAAATATCTTGATCCTCAATTCGTAACATATCAACTTCCCAAGAATTCACTGGCAATCGATAATATTCCACTACTTCAGTAGGAAGGGCGTCGGAATAAGACTCATATAGAACAGGAGCCAAAGCAGCTGTACCAAGTGCAATAACAAATAAGTTTGCTCCTAAAGTAATATTATTTGATCCTGTCCCAATCATGAGAATGATGGTTTAAGTGAATTTAAAAAATCTGGTTTTAACAAATTAAAGAAAACATCTTTTTCGATTAAGTGTCCTGCTTCTATTGAATCCTTATAATTATCTAAGAATTCTTTGTTTCCGTACTCTTTAAACGTATCAATGTCAATAATTGATCCAATTTTTTTCTGATTATCTATAACTTGGGTAGCATTATTTGCAATCTGAAGTGTGTTTAGAAAACCATCTTTTTCAATTTCTGTTCGTATTACAGTATTTTTCGGATCCAATACAATGTCTAGTATCGATATTTCAAATCTGACTTTATCAAATATATTATTCTCAAAAAAGTTAATATACCTAATTCCTAATCTAAATACAGAGTCAATTACTCCAAGGTCAATTATACTTTCTATAACTAAGTAAATGACCTCTGAGAACTTTTGCCACCCTGGATAAGGCTTTGGTGAACCTATTACAACAACTTCCGGTCCAATTTGAACCGAATATCCATTCTTTGAAGTTATCTTATAGTGCGCTTTATGTTTAAAATTAGGATCAGAGTCACGAAGTTGTTCAGGTAATTGCAGGATTGGAAGTTTATCTACTTGTGGAAATTGGTCTTTTAAGGAATTAAAAATAATCCCAAATACCGCATTGGGGAAAATTGTAGTACTAAACCTCAATTCGACAACACTGTCTACAATTGGACAATATTCTATTTTTTCAGGTATGGCCATTTGTTCTTTGCAATATTATCGAATGATACTCTTTTATCAAACATTTGTCCAAAAAATGGTCTATAACATGTTTGTGTATGGAAAATTGCAACTGACTTTGGTTAAGCACTAAAATAGCAATTTTTTATACACTTTATTGTCATACGTTTTCATTCCGCAGCGACTGCTCTACAAATCATTCGATCCTCAACTAGCTCTTGACACTTCCAAGGGTTTCCTGCGTGATTGAGTAGCGGTGTATACTTCGAGATAATCTGATTTTCAATAGAGAAGTCTCCTGAATGAGGCGTAATACACACCTCTATATTTTCCCGAAGCCAATTCACAACTTCCCTTGTGTCTTCTTCGCTGAATTTGTAGTTTTTCTTATTTGATGCGTTTCTTAAACTTCCCTTAACTGGTCGATATCCGAGCACAGCTCCAATACTCCTAAAAAAAGTCCCTGGACTAGTATGTTGAAGTTCTTGTCCCAATCTCTTTTCTAAAGTTTGACCCTGAGCCTTTCCGATATAGATGATTCGATATGGACGTTCATCAAGCCTTCGTTGATATCGTTCGGGTAGTTTTGCATGGTATACTAGTCGAAAGGAGTATAGCCCCGTATTACTCAATACCTCACTATCTAGATCTGATTGTTGACTGTATACGCTATTCGCGAATGGGTCACTTTTAAGTTCAATTTTTTCTTGAGTTTTGGAAGAACCAGAGGTCTTTGTGGTTCTAGTGACTTTTACGGACGCGACTTTATTGATTGTTCCTTGGCGTTTCGCTTTGGCCTCACCTTCTACAGAGATGATTCCCATACGCAACAGATTCTCAACACCTAGTACATTAAAGCCTGATCTTGTTGGTGACAACTCAGACCACCTGAAGCCAATATTCCTTATCTTCTTCCTCAGTTTCTTCTGAGTGTCTCTGTCAGCATCGACTTTTTGACGAACTAGTTTCAGTATTTGATCATACTCGTCACCTGTAAACTTGGTTTTACTCATTTCAATCCTTACTGTATGACAACGATTTGAATATGCGGAGTTGCGGACTTTTAGGCACTTATCTTTTGATTTAGCACTAAACTTTATTGAAAGGTACAAACTTTGAGTTTAGCACAAAAACCGCAATTACGTATATTTGTTGTGTGTGCCCAGCATGGACACCTGCTATCATAAGATAGCAAATTATTCCAGAGGCATCGCCGTCGGCAAGCCTATGGCGTCCGATGGGTGAAAGTCCCTCATGCACCGGGGTCCCCGCAAAGATGCGGGGCAGGCAGTGGCCCCGGAAGCTAAACAAGTGGCAAGGTGGTTTGGAGTGATCCAAGCACTGAAGTAAGTCAGCCTGTGGTGTCTGTACTGACGAACAGAAACTACATACTGAGGCTATTAGGTCGGATGAGGTACCACACATGCTGCCTAAGTCCAACACCCCGAAAGAGGCCAGTACCGAAATAGTAGATGTAGCAGGAATAGACACAAGGATATTCATCTTACCGAGAGGGCAGAGCGTAAAAAAAATGTTCGGCGAACATTATTAGCGATGAGCCAGCCTGTAGGGTGGAGGTACCGGGTTACAGATTGAGAAGTCAGCATACCGTATTGCCGCCTATAGCTTTAGCGGTGGCGCAGGTCAAAGTAGTCAACAGGATCTGAGCCGTTACCATATGGATAAAGACGGAGTTCTCACGAGTTGATGAAGGACTGAACGATTATCTTCC